>DATLDS010000033.1:0-2584 GCA_035525735.1 Novosphingobium sp. | reverse complement strand
GGGCCGACCAGCGTGCCGGAATCGAGCGGATCGCCGATCGCGACCGTGTCGTACGCCGCCTTGAGCCGCGCGACGAAGCGCTCATAGATGCTCGAATGGACCAACAGCCGGCGCAACGAGGTGCAGCGTTGTCCGGCGGTGCCCATCGCCGCGAACGCCACTCCGCGCAGCGCCAGCTCGAGGTCGGCGCTGGGGGCGACGATCGCGGCGTTGTTGCCGCCGAGCTCGAGCAAGACGCGGCCGAAGCGCTGCGCGACGCGCGGACCAACCGCGCGCCCCATCGCCACCGACCCGGTAGCCGAAAGCAGCGCGACCCGCGGATCGTCGATCAGCGCCTCGCCCGCCTCGCGCCCGCCGACGACGAGTTGCGCCAAGCCTGACGGAGCATCGCCGAACCTCGCCGCGGCCCGCTCGAACAGCGCCTGCACGGCGAGCGCGCACAGCGGCGCCTTCTCGCTTGGCTTCCACACCACGGCGTCGCCGCAGACCAGCGCCAGCGCGGCGTTCCACGCCCACACCGCGACCGGGAAGTTGAACGCGGTGACGATCCCGACGACGCCGAGCGGATGCCATTGTTCCATCATCCGGTGATCGGGACGTTCGCTGGCGATCGTCAGTCCGTGGAGCTGGCGCGACAGTCCGACCGCGAAGTCGCAGATGTCGATCATCTCCTGAACCTCGCCGAGCCCCTCGCTGAGGACCTTGCCGACCTCGATCGAGACCAGTCGGCCGAGCTGGTCCTTGTGCGCGCGCAGCTCGTCGCCGAGGAGGCGGACGAGCTCGCCGCGGCGCGGCGCGGGGACGTTGCGCCACGTCAGAAACGCCTCGTGCGCGGCGGTGATCGCCGCGGCGGTGGCGGCGGGAGCCGCGGTGGCGACGCGCCCGATCTCGCTGCCGTCGATCGGGCTCGACGCGATCAAGGCGCCGTTGGTGCAGGAATCCCCATCGACGCCGAGCTGGTCAAGAAGCCCGGAAACTTCGTCTCTCATGTCATCCCTTTCCGGATTAGTCAGCCAGCGCTCGCGAGCGTACGCTGGTCGCTTCGGCCCATCGCGATCAGGAACGGATCGGTGGCCTGGCGAGCGGCGAAGGCCGTCTTGTCGGTGATTCCCAGCCAGCGCTCGCGCACCAGCACTTGCCCGATCGCGCCGCCGAGCGTGTCGCCGGGGCCGAGCAGCACGATCCGGTCGGGGGCGAACTCCTTGATCCCGACCTCGATCGCCTTGGCGAAGTCGTAAGCCTCGAGGATTTGCGGGGTGAAGGTGTAAGCGTGGAGCGCGGCGGGATCGGTCTCGAACCGCCGCCAGACCCGCCCGGTGCCGTCGATCAGCGGGACGTCGGGACGTCCGAAGTCGCCTGCCGATAAATCCGAGAGCGCGGCGCGGCTGCTCTCGGCCATCAGCGGCGTATGGAACGGTCCGTGCCCGGCGAGCCGCATCGGCGCGCGGCCGGGCAGGGCGGGAAGCGCGGCCTGGAACCGATCGAGCTGCGCGCCGCCGCCCGCGATAACCAGCATCCCGCCGAGATCGATCGAGCGATGCACGCCGTGCTTTTCAATCAAGCGCTCGATGTGCGCGCGAAACACCGGATCGGGCGTCCAATCCTCGCCGACCAGCGTCAGCAACAGCTGTCCCCCGTCGCCGTGGCGCCCCGAGTTCACGCCCATCGCGTCGGCGATGGCGAAGCCGTGCTCGCCCGAGACTGCGCCGGCGCAGGCCAGCGCAGTGTACCAGCCCATCGAATTGCCGGTGACCGCGACGACCTCGAGGCGCTCGCGATCAAGCGCGAGGAAATCGAGCCACGACGCGGCGTAGATCAACGGCGCGGCGTTCTCGCCACGCTGATGCAGCGATGCAGAGAACCTGGCAGCGCCATCGAGCTCGCTCAGCGTCGGCGCGCCCTTCGCCGCCCGTATGGCGTCGAAACTCCTTGAATCGCGCAACGCGCCGTGATGGCGCGCGAGATAGCCCAGCTCGGGCGCGTTGTACGTGCCGCGGCCGGGGCAGACGACGAGGACGGCTTGTTTAGCCACGCGCAAGCTCCAGCGCCGCCACGACGATTCCATCGCGGCTGGGCAATGTGTGCGTCGCGGCGCGGCCTAACGCGATGAAGCTGTCGTCGGCGGTGAGTCGTGCGACGCGCTTGTCCCGTGCTCGCTCCACAAACAGCGCCATCAGCGCTTCGCTTGGCGAGCCGGCGACGCGGCATTCGTCCACGATCAGCACGCGATCACACGGCGCCACAGTTTCTAGCAGTGCCTCGGCGGGTAGGGGAGAAAGCCAGCGCAAGTCGATCACCCGCGTCGCGATGCCCTGCTCGGCGAGCCGCTTTTGCGCCTGGAGCGAGAGGAAATAGCCGTTGCCGTAGCTGACGATAGCAAGGTCGGTCCCGTCGCCCGTCGTCCCGATCTCGCCAAGCGCGATCCGATCGCCCCCCGGCGCTTCGTAAACGCTGGTCCACAGCCCATCGCCCTCGGCGTGGAGATCGCGGGTCATGTACAGCGCGATCGGCTCGACGAACACCACCACGCGCTGCTCCTCGTCGGCGAGGCGCACGCACTCGCGCAGCATCGCCACCGCGTCGC
>DATLDS010000017.1:0-4957 GCA_035525735.1 Novosphingobium sp. | reverse complement strand
CGTTGCTCTATGCGGCGCCGCTCGCGTTGCTGGCCGCGCCGCTCGTCGCCCAGCGGATGCCGACCGAGCCGCCGGGCAAGTCCGACGCGAGCCGGGTCGCCGCCGGCACTTACGCGCTCGATCCCAACCACGCCTTGATCGGCTGGCGCGTCGACCACCTCGGCTTCAGCGACTATTTCGGCGTGTTCGGCGATGCGACCGGCACGCTAACGCTCGATCCGAAGAACCCGGCGTCGGCGAAAGTCGACGTGACGATCCCGGTGGCCAAAGTGTTGACCGCCAGCCCCGGGCTCAACGCCCACCTGCTCCGCCCCGGCAAGGACGGCGGCAAGCCCGACTTCTTCGGCCCGAGCCCCGCCGACGCGCGGTTCGTCTCGACCGGGGTCACCCCCGGCAGCGACGGCGCCAGCGCGACGATCGTCGGCGACCTCACGCTCAACGGGCAGACCCACCCGGTGACGATCGCCGCGCGGTTCAAGGGCGCGGGCCAGTTCCCGGGCGGCAAGGCGACCGTCGGCTTTCAGGGCAAGGCGACGATCGCGCGCTCGAAATGGGGCATCGCCGCGGGGATTCCGCTGGTCAGCGACCAGGTCGAGCTCGACATCTCGGCCCCATTCGAGAAGCAGTAGCCGCGCAATTTCGTTGCGCCGGAAACCACATCGGCTTTCCATCTGGACAAGCGTCGTGCGCTTGCCCATAGCCTCGCGCACGATGACCACCGGCCTGCTCCTGCGACTTATCCGCCCCCGGGCCTGACCGCGCGCCGCTTTGCCGGGCGCCTTCGCCCGGGGACGCCGCCCAGACCCATCCAGCGCCGCGAGTTGCCCGTCATGCCGATGCTCACCGACCCTTCGGTCAAGTACCGCCCGTTCCCGCCGATCGACTTGCCCGACCGCCGCTGGCCGTCGCGGGTGATCACCCGCGCCCCGCGCTGGCTCTCGACCGACTTGCGCGACGGCAACCAGGCGCTGATCGATCCGATGGGCGCGGAGAAGAAGACGCGCTTCTTCGACCTGCTCTGCGGGATCGGGATCAAGGAGATCGAGGTCGGCTTCCCCGCCTCGGGCGCGACCGACTTCGACTACATCCGCGATCTCGTCCGCTCGGGCCGGATCCCCGAGGACGTTACCCCGCAAGTCCTGACGCAGGCGCGGCGCGACCTGATCGAGACCAGCTTCGCCAGCCTCGAGGGCGCGCGCACCGCGATAGTCCACCTATACAACGCGGTCTCGCCGGCGTGGCGGCGGATCGTGTTCGGGATGAGCCGCGAGGAGATCAAGGGGATCGCGGTCGAGGGCGCGAAGGTGATGCGCGACCAGGCTGCGAAGTATCCGGGCACCGACTGGCGCTTCGAATACAGCCCGGAGACGTTCTCGACCGCCGAGATCGACTTCTCGGTCGAGGTTTGCGCGGCGGTGATGGACGTGCTCCAGCCCACCGCCGACAAGCCGATCATCTTCAACCTGCCCTCGACCGTGGAGTGTGCGACGCCCAACGTCTACGCCGACCAGATCGAGCTGTTCGGGCGGATGATCCCCCACCGCGAGGCGGTGGTGATCAGCCTCCACACGCACAACGACCGCGGCACCGGGATCGCCGCGTGCGAGCTCGGGCTGATGGCGGGCGCCGACCGCGTCGAGGGCTGCCTGTTCGGCAACGGCGAGCGCACCGGCAACTGCGATCTCGTCACAGTCGCTCTCAACATGTACACGCAAGGTGTTGATCCCAAGATCGATCTTTCGGACATCGATACGATCGCCGGGACCGTGACCTACTGCAACCAGCTCCCCATTCACCCGCGCCATCCGTACGTCGGCGAGCTCGTCCACACCTCGTTCTCGGGCAGCCACCAGGACGCGATCAAGAAGGGGTTCGACGCGCGCACGCGGCAGAACGACACGGCCTGGGAAATGCCCTATCTGCCGATCGACCCGGCCGATATCGGGCGCAGCTACGAAGCGGTGATCCGCGTCAACTCGCAGTCGGGCAAAGGCGGCTTCGCCTGGGTGCTCGAGCAGGACCGCGGGCTCAAGCTGCCCAAGCGGATGCAGGCGCATTTCTCGCGCCATGTCCAGGCCTTGGCCGACGATCTTGGCCGGGAACTTCAGGCCGACGACATCTGGACCGTGTTCGAGCGCGTCTATCGCCTCGACGCGCCGCAGCGCTTCCAGCTGATCGACTACGAAGAGGCCAAGGCCGCCGACGGTTCGCGCGTCTTCGCCGGGCGGATCGGTGTCGACGGGCAGGACCGTTCGGTCTCGGGGCGGGGCAACGGGTTGATCAGCTCGGTGGTGGCGACGCTGGCCGAATCGTTCGGGGTCGAGCTCGAGGTGCTCGATTACACCGAGCACGCGCTGGGCGCGGGCACCGACGCGCGCGCCGCGGCGTATGTCGAATGCGCGCTGCCCTCGGGCGAGATCGTCTGGGGCGTCGGGATCGACGAGGACGTCGCCACCGCCAGCGTGCGCGCGGTTCTCGGCGCCGCCAACGGCGCGGCCTAGTCGGGCGTCAGCACCATCTTGAGAGCGCCGTTCTCGCGCTTGTCGAACGCCGCATACGCCTCCGCGCCGCGGCTCAGCGGCAGGCGATGGCTGATATAGCGCTCCGGCCTCAACCTTCCCGCGCGGACCAGAGGGAACAGCGCGGGCAGCTCTTCGGGCACCGAGCAGGTGCCGGTGCGGAACGTCAGCCCCGCCGCGAACGCGCGCTCGAGCGGAAATGCATAGCGCCGCGCCTGCTGCACCCCGATCACCGAAACCGTCCCGCGACGCGCCACCAGCCGCAGCGCGAGGTCGACCGTCGCCTCGCTCCCCACTGCCTCGACCACGCACTCGAGCTTGCGCCCGTGCGTCGCTTCGCGGACGTGCTCGAGCGCCTCGTCGGGCGCCAGCGCTACCGCTCCCGCCGCTTCGGCCAGCGCGCGCCGCTCGGGAACCGGGTCGATAGCATAAACGACATGCGCGCCCATCACGAACGCGCTCTCGACCGCCATCAGCCCGATCGGGCCGAGCCCGATCACCGCGACGCTGCTGCCCGGGCGGATGTCGGCTTGGCGCGCACCGAACCACGCGGTGGCGAGCGCGTCGGTCATCATCAGCGCCTGGTCCTCGCTGACCCCCTCGGGAATCGGCACGGCGTTCATGTCGGCGGCGGGAACGCGGAAGTAGTCGGCCTGCACGCCCTGGAGCGCTGCCGACAGGCCATAGCAGCCGCTGCCGCCGTTCTCGCAATGGTGGACCACCCCCACCAGGCATGAGCGGCACGCGCCGCACCCCACCGCGGCGGGCGCCATGACCTTGTCGCCCACCCTCACCCGGCTCACCGCTTTGCCGACCTCGACCACCTCGCCCACCGCCTCGTGCCCGACGCAGAAACCCCGGTCCTCGGAGAAGCCGTGGCCGTGATAGATGTGCAGGTCGCTGCCGCAGATCGAGCATCCGGTCATGCGCACGATCGCGTCGCGGTCGGACAGCAGCGCGGGATCGTCCATCGCCTCGTGGCGGATGTCGCGGGTGCCGTGGTAGCGCAGCGCCTTCATGCGGGGTGTCCTCTCGTCGCGCATTGTCAAACGCGCGGCGTCCGGCGACAAGCCTTTACCGACGGGAGCAGCGAGCATGCGCGAAGAAATCCTCGAGCCCGAGCTGGCGATCATCGATCCGCATCATCACTTGTGGGACTTGCGCCCGCTGATCGGCGCGTTCCCCGAGCCGCGCCACGCCTTCATCGAGACGATCGCACGCACGCCCTACTACACCTTCGACCAGCTGCTCGCCGACGCGACCTGCGGGCATCGCGTGGTCGGCACCGTGTTCATGGAATGCGGCGCGTTCTACCGCGCGGGAGCAAGCGACGCGATGAAGCCGGTCGGCGAAGTCGAGTACGTCAACGGCGTCGCCGCGCAAGGCGCCAGCGGGCTTTACGGCGAAGTCCGCCCCTGCGCCGCGATCGTCGGCCACGCCGAACTCACGCTAGGCGACGGCGCGCGCGCGGTGCTCGAGGCGCTCCGCGCAGCCGCGCCCGATCGCTTCCGCGGGATCCGCCACGCCGCCGCGTGGGATGCCGACGCGGCGGTGCTCGGCCCGCCGTTCCACGCCCCGCAGGGCTTGTATTCCAGCGACGCGTTTCGCGCCGGCTTCCGCCACCTCGGCGAGCTCGGCCTGAGCTTCGACGCCTGGCTGCTCGAGCCACAATTGCCCGACGTCATCGGCCTCGCCCGAGCGTTTCCCGACACCACGATCGTGCTCGACCATTGCGGCACCCCGCTCGGCACCGCCAGCTACGCCGGCAAGCTCGGCGAGAATTTCGAGCGCTGGCGCGGCAACATCCGCGCGCTCGCCGAGTGCGCCAACGTCAACGTCAAGCTCGGCGGGCTGGCGATGGCGTTCTGCGCGCTTCCCGACGAGGGCCCCGAAGCGGGCCTGTCGAGCGAGCGCCTGGCCGAGCTGTGGAAGCCCTACATCGAAACCTGCATCGAGGCGTTCGGCCCCGAGCGCTGCATGTTCGAAAGCAACTACCCGGTCGACAAGTGGGGCGCGAGCTACGCGACGCTGTGGAACGCGTTCAAGCGCCTCGCCAAGGACGCGTCAGCCGACGACAAGCGCGCGCTGTTCGCGGGCACCGCGGCGCGCGTCTATGCCATCGAGGACTTGCTCGGCGAAGGCTGATGGAGCGGCTCGAAACCATTGTCGCGGAGATCGCCGACGAAATGCGGCAGGCCCCCGACCGGGGGGTGGTGGCCGATTACATCCCCGCGCTCGCCTCGGTCTCGCCCGCGCACTTCGGCATCGCCATCGTCGGCGTCGACGGGTCGTTCCACTGCGCGGGCGACGCCGAGATACCGTTCTCGATCCAGAGCGTGTCGAAAGTGTTCGGACTGACGATGGCGCTCGGCGCGGTCGGCGATGCGTTGTGGAAGCGCGTCGGGCGTGAGCCGTCAGGCTCGGCGTTCAACTCGATC
>DATLDS010000011.1:0-6380 GCA_035525735.1 Novosphingobium sp. | reverse complement strand
CGCCCGTAGACGCTCTCGATGAAGCGCGGGTGGTGGGGATCGTCGCCGAGCGCGCGGCGCAGCTCCTTGATCGCCGAGGTCAGCGACGACTCGGTGACGATCGCGCCGTCCCACGCCTTGTCGAACAGCTCGTCCTTGGTGACCAGCCGGCCGCGGTTCTCAACCAGCATGCCGAGCACCCGATAGGCCTTGCGGCCGAGGTGGACCGGCCCGTCGGGCCCGACGAGTCGCTCGTCGGTCGCGTCGAGCACGAAGCGATCGAAGGCGAGTGCCGGCGGGGCGAAACTGGCCATGCGAAGCGGGTTCCCCTGCGGCGCCTCGGATGAAGCTAACCGTCGACCGGCTTAGCACAAAATGGCGGTCGGCCGGAAAGTCCCGGTTTTTCAGGGGGCAAGTCTGAAATCATCCTGATCCAGAGTCTTTGCGTCGTCCTTCCATGACCTCGGCGCGGGGCGTGGCCTAGTTCGATCTCGCCGGCTCCATCGTGCCGGACCACGAACCGGAGAAAACGCCATGACCCATACTTCCCTTTTCGCCCTGCTGTTGTCCGCGACGCTGCCCGTTGCGGCGCACGCTCAGCAAGCCAGCGTCCAGGTCAGCTACGTCGACCTCGACCTGACCAGCTCATCCGGCGTCGAGCGCCTCGACAACCGCATCGACGCGGCGGTCAAGACGGTCTGCGGCGATCGGATCGGGCAGCAGCCGCTCAAGACGGTGCTGGCGATCCGCCGCTGCGGGCGCCTGACCCGCGCCGACGTCGCCACCCCGCGCCAGATCGCGATCGCGCGTGCCCGCGGCCAGACCCCCTCGGTCGAGCTCGCTTCGGCCGGAAGCTTCGCGGTGACCGTCCGCCGCCGTTGATCCGGCGGCCATTCACCGGAGTCGAGCCCCCGCGGACTCCGGCGGGGGAGCGACGTGCGAGCGCCGCTCCCCTCGTCGCGCCGCTAATCGCCGCAATAATCCGCCGCAGGCCTGTCAGCGGACCGCGCCGCGCCGAACAACGTCAGTGTCGCGGCCGGCGCCGCCTCGGCTTCTCGCGCGGCGTCGATCTCGGCGTCGATGTCCCGGATCTGCACGCGCGCGGTGCCCTGGTTGTTGCAGTAGAAAGTCCGGCGCTGGCGCAGGAACGCCGCGTCGTTGACGAACACGAACAGCTCGCCGGTCTCGCGCGCGACGAAGCTGGCCCGGAACAGCCCGTCGGACCCGGGGTCATCGTCGCCGAGCGGGTGCAGCATCGCGATCACCGTCTTGGGCAGCGGCCGGCGCGCGGTGTTGACCGGGCGGATCTCGTACAGCGGCTGGAGATAAGGGCCGTCGACGACCCGGCGGAACGGAATGCCGAGCCACTGCCAGGTGCCGTATTGCGACGAAGCCACCCCGCCGGGGCTGCCCTTCGAGTTGCCGTCCTTCCACGGCTCGAGCTCGCTGAAGGTCAGCTCGTAGCGGTGGCCGCGCCGCACGCGCAGCCGCGGGGTGTTGCACGGGGCGCGCGCCGAAAGCTCGAACGTCCGGCCGTGGCCGATGTCGGCGAGCCGCCCCGGCGGCGCGATCCGGGTGCACAAGCCGGGCTCGTCGAGCGACCAAAAGGCCTGGGTGGCCAGCGCCAGGCCCAGCCACAGGGCCAACGACCATCGTCGGCGCGGCGATGAAAGGCAGGAGATACCATTTGAGCAGCTGCAACGAGCGTTGGTAGCCCTCGCTCGTCCGCGCCCGCGTCAAGCGCGAGGGGCCGTCGAGCGTGAACCGCCGGTTGGCGATCCGTTCGTTCCACAGCTGGCGGCTGCGCGTCCGTGCGATCCCCTGGAGGATCCCGCCCGCCGCGCTGAACGCGAACGCCAGGATGAGCAACCCGAAGAACCAGAACGGGTTGACCTCGAACGCGCGGATCCACGGCATCAGCCAGCTCGGCGCGGCGTAGCGGCTCCACCCGGTCAGCCGCTCCATGACCTCGCGGTTGTCGGTCAGGTCGGGCTCGGGGAACGCATCGACCCAGATCGGCATGGCGACGAACAGGATCGTCGCGGCGACTGCCGCGAAATAGGCCAGGCGCCGCCACAAGACGAAGTCCCAAATGCGCTCCTGCCGCGCGTACCAGTCGTCGTTCCTATGCTCGAGCGCCTCGACCAGCGCGGGATCGACGATCGGATTCCCTCCCATCCGCAGGATACCGTGCGAGTAGGGCTCGATCTCGATCCGCGGCGGAAAGGTCGCGGGCGCGTAATCGTCAGTCCCTTCGACCAGCCGCGCGATCACGCTTTGGTGGACCTGGCAGCCGAGCAGCACGCCGTGCGGCGGCTTGGGCTCCTCGCCGAGCACCGGATCGCGCAAGCTGAGCGTCTGGCCTTCGAGGTCCATGCCGCTGTCCTTGTGGAGGAACGCGGCGATCTTGCGCGGTTGCGGACGATAATAGACGCCGAGCCCGCCGCGCGAATTGTGAATCGGGCCGAGGCTGTTCGACATCTGCCGGGCGCGCGACTTGAACCGGGGGAGCAGTCGCAGGCCCGCCTTCTCGGCCTCGTCCATCATCCAGCACAGCGAGACGTAGCTGAGGCTTTCGTCGGGATAGCCGCCGCCGACGTCCGAATGCATCCCCGCGAACCACACTTGCTTCAAGCGGCCGCGAAGCGCCGCGAGCGCCGCGTCGGGCTTGCGGCCTTCGCCGATGCGCCGGCGCTTGTCGTCGCCGAGCGGGGCATGGCCGGTGCGCTTGTCGTATTCGGCGAGCGCCTTGCCTTCCCAGTCGACCTCGTCCCACAGCACCGGCTGGAACGCGTCGCGCTCGTCGTCGAGCGACAAGGCGTGGCGCGCGACGCGGACGTTTTCGTGGAGGCACGAATCGCTCATCGTCAGCGGCCAGATGTAGTCGTCGATGCCGCGGGTTATCTCGCTGATCGGACCCCCATAAGCGGCGACGGTGTCCCACACCCCGATGAAGGCGATCTCGGACGGACGCAGGCGGTCGCCGGGCTCGAGATGCGGACCGATCAGCGCGCGTTTGGCCTTGACCAGCACGTCGCGGACGGCGCGGCCGATGTCGCCGACGAAGCCGGCGATATTGGGATTATTGCGCCGCATGAAGTCGCGGAAGGCGTCGAGCGAGCGCGCGTTGAGCTCGCCTTGCGAATCGTATTCGACGATGCCCTTCTCGGCGATCAGCGCGGCGACCAGGCGGATGGTGAACGCGCCGCGGCTGAACCCGAAGCAGTAGATCTTGCAGCCCGGCCGCGCGTTGCGACAGGCGAACCGGTAAAGCCGGAGGACGTTGGCCTTGAGCCCGAAGCCGAAGATGCCGGCGATGACCGCGAACAGCCGGATCGCCTGAGTGCCGACACCGTTGTCGTAATAGGCGACCTGGACCGGATCGCCCTTGCGGTTGGGGCCGAGATCGACCGCTTCGTACATCCGCCAGACGTTGGTCTTGAACAATTTGGCGCTGCTGTTGCCGGTGCCATCGGCGAACAGCACGATCGTGCCGGCGGCGGTCGCTTGTGCGGCGGAAGCGGGCGGCGGCGAGGGGGCGGCGCTGGGCTCGACGGGCATCGGTCACTCCCGATTGGGGGTTTGCCGCGCCCGAAGTGCCCTGTTCTCTTGTCGGTGCATGCCTAGCACGCGGCGGGACGGTGTCCACCGCATATCCCCGGTCGGGCGGAATCGGCGGTTCGACCGTTCGTCGCGCGATTTTTTTCGACTGTCGAATTGATACAATTTTCCGCGAATCGCCTGGGCTAGTAAGGCTTCAGCGACGCCCCACGTCGTCACCGGAACGAACAGCCCCAGATCGGCCCCGAGACGAAACGATGACCAAGACCGAGACCCCCCGCGAGCCCGCTCGCCCCGCTCCCCCGGCCGCCGGCCTGTTCGGCGGCGGGCGCCAGGGCGAAGCGGAGTTGGAGCCCTTGCGCAACGCCGCCGGGCGCGAAGTTTTGAGCGCGGCGCAGCGCAACGGTTTCGCCGAGCTGTTCCGCGACGAAGGCGGGACGCTGCACCCCGCCTGATAGTTTCGCCGGCGCACGCCGGCCGTTGATGTCCCGACTTCCCGACTGTTGGAGAAAGCCGATGCGCCTCACCGTGCGCAGCCAGTTTCGCTTGTCCGCCGTGCCGCCCGTGCTCCCCGCCGCCCACCGCTCGGGCGACGCCCGCCGGACATGGATCGAGGCGCTGTTCGGCGCGCACCTGCCGCGCGAGACCGCCCGGCGCGAGCGCGCGATCGCCTCGCTCGCCGAGGACGGCGAGGTCTGGCGCAAGCTGCACCAGTCGCGCCATTCGATGGCCGAGACCACCGCGACGATCGAGCGCCTCGCGGCGCGCGCGCTCGCCGGGCTCGAGCCGCTGCGCGCGGCCTGAACGTCTTCCCGCCGTCGCGGCAGTCAATCGCGGCCGTCCTCCCACGGTTCGCGAGCGGCTGACGGGGCGGCGGGATTCGCTAGATAGCCAGCGCCCGCGCCCCGGGCTCGCCGAGCCAACGTGCCTCGACCCCCCAGACCTCGCGGACGATCGCCTCGTCGAGCGCGAGCTCGGGCGGTCCGTCGGCGACGACGCGCCCGCCGGCGAGCACGATCACCCGGGTTGCGCGGTTGATCGCGCGGGCGAGGTCGTGAAGCACCAGCACCACGCCGGTCCCCCCCTGTTCCCCGGCGCTTGCCAGCGCGGCGAACCGATCGAGCAGCGCGGTCTGGTGTGCGAGGTCGAGGCTGGCCAGGGGCTCGTCGGCGAGAATCCAGCGCGGGCGCCCGGCGAGCACGCGGGCGAGCAGCGCGCGCGCCCGCTCGCCCCCCGACAGCCGCGACACGGATCGCCGCGCGAGGGCGGTGAGGTCGAGCGCGTCGAGCGCAGCGGCGACGGCGTCCTCGTCCTCGCCGCGCGACGTGCGCCACGGCAGCCGGCCGAGGCGCGCGAGCGTCGCGACATCGACGTCCCAGGCGATCTCGGGGGTTTGCGGCAGGTAGCCGATCGCTTGGGCCCGCGCGCGCGCCGAGAAGTTCGCCAGCGCGACGCCGTCGAGCGTCACCGCCCCCTCGCCCGGCGCGATCAGCCCGGCGAGCGCGGCGAGCAGCGTCGACTTGCCCGCGCCGTTGGGACCGCAGATCGCGGTGACCTCGCCGGGCCGCAGCCCGAGCGAAACGCCTCCGAGGCGATGCGAAATCCCGAGGTCGCAAGCGGCGAGAGTCACGACAACCCCCGCCTCATCCGCAACAGCAGCGCGAGGAAGAACGGCGCGCCGAGCAGCGACAGCGCTATTCCCAGCCTGAGCTCGGTGACCAGCGGCATGATCCGGCACAGCGCGTCGGCGACGAGCAGGAGCAGCGCGCCGGCGAGCGCGCTCGGAACGATCAGCGCCGAAGGGCGGCGGTCGGTGAAGCCGCGCACGAGGTGCGGGACCATCAGCCCGACGAAACCGATGATCCCGGCGACCGCCACCCCCGCGCCGACGGTAAGCCCGACCCCGGCGATCATCGCCCCTTGCAGCCGCGCGGGCTGGATACCCAGCGAGCGCGCGGTCTCCTCGCCCAGCGTCAGCGCATCGAGCCCGCGCCCCGCGGCGTGGAGCAGCGCGAGGCCGAGTAGCGTCGGCGGCGCGGCGATCCACACCTCGCGCCAGCCGCGGTCGGTCAGCGCGCCCATCAGCCAGGTGACGATCTCGCTCAATGCGAACGGGTTGGGCGACAGGCTGATCACCAGGCTGGTCAGCGCGCCGGCGAGGCTCGCCAGCATCATCCCCGCGAGCGTGAATAAGGCGAGGCCCGCGCTGCGCCCGGCGATCAGCGCGAGCAGCGCCATCGCCGCCGCCGCGCCCGCCAGCGCGGCGAGCGGCAGCGCGAACCACGAGGTCAGCCCCAGCGCGAGCGCCAGCACCGCGCCGAGCGCCGCGCCCGGGGCGATCCCGAATAGCCCGGGATCGGCCAGCGGATTGCGCAAGTAGCCCTGCATCGCCGCCCCCGCCCCGCCCAGCCCCGCGCCGACGACCAGCGCCAGGACGCCGCGCGGCAGGCGCAGCTCGGCGAGAATCACTTGCGCATTGGCGATTGCCGGGTGGAACGGGTCGATCCAGACCCGCCCCGCGAGCAGCGACAGCGGCAGCGCGATCACCAGCGCGGCGAGGAGCGAGAGAGTGAGGCGGGTCATGGCGCCATCGTTTCGCGAATTTCCGCGAGCCGCGCCGCCGTGCGCGGGATCGTCGGGCCGCCGCAGTAGAGCAGGCGCAAGTCGAGCTCGTCGCGCGCGGTTCCGTGGAGCGCGCCCAGCGCGGGATGCGCGAGCACGCGGTCCTCCGCCGCGCCGCCCGCGGTCAGGATCAGCCGCGGCGGGTCGGCGAGCATCGCCTCGAGCGGGAGCACCGCGCCCTGCCCCAGCCCGCGCGCCGCCACCGCGTTGGCAAAGCC
>DATLDS010000002.1:0-3407 GCA_035525735.1 Novosphingobium sp. | reverse complement strand
ACCGCCCGGGCGCGCACGACGCGGCGAGCAGGCTCGCGCCGACGACCGCGCCGACCAGGCGGCACCGGACCAACGCGAAGTTCAGCTCAGCTCGGCCTTGCGCGCCTTGACCACGTCGTCGGCCTGCTTGCCCGAGAGCTCGGCGAGGTGGTCGTATTCGGCGGTGTAGCTCGCGAGCCCTTGGCTCAGCGAGCGCAGCTCGGCGTCGAGGCCGTGGAGCCCCGCCTCGGGGATCATCGCCTCGATCCGCTCCCAGCGCGCCCAGTCGGGGTGTTGCCCCAACCCGAGGATCTGCCCGCGCCGGCTCGACAGCACCGAGCCGGCTTTCGATCCGGTCCCCGGCGGGGTGTCGATGGTGATCTTGAACACCGGCTCGAGCAGGTACGGCGCGCATTGCGGCAAGCCCTCGCTCATCCCGATCCGCCCCGCGGTGCGGAACGCCAATTCGGACGAGTCGACCGAGTGATACGATCCGTCGATCAGCTTCACCGCGCAATCGACCACCGGAAAGCCCAGCGGCCCACGCTCCATCGCGTCTTTGATCCCCGCCTCGACCGCTGGGATGTATTGCCGCGGGATCACCCCGCCGGTGATCTTGTCCTCGAACACGAAGCCTTCGCCGCGCGCCACCGGGCGGATCTCGATGACGCAGTCGCCGTACTGGCCGTGCCCGCCCGATTGCTTCTTGTGCCGCCCGCGCTGCGTCGCCCCCTTGCGGATCGATTCCTTGTAGGCGATCCGCGGCGGCTGGGTCTCGACCGCGACGCCATAGCGCCGCTGGAGCTTGGCCACCACGACCGCGAGGTGCTCGTCGTTGACCCCGCGCAGCAGCGTCTCGTGCGTCGCGTCGTCCTGCTTCCATTCGAGCGCCGGGTCCTCTTCGCACAGTCGGTGAAGCGCGGTCGAAAGCTTGACGTCGTCCTTGCGGTCCCTGGTCGTGATCGCGATCGCCGCGTTGCGCGCGGGATAGGCCACCGGCCTTTCGCCGTTATGCCTGGCCACGCGGCCGGCGATCAGCATCCCGCTCTTGGCCGCGTCGACTTTCGCCACCGCGACCACATCGCCGGCGCGCGCCTCGCTCTGCTTGGCGGTCTTCTCGCCCTGAAGCGCGAAGATCGAGCCGGTGCGCGCGGGCTCGCCGTCGATCAGCAGCTCCTCGCCCTCCCTGAGCCCCGCGCCAAGCACGCGGCCGAGCGCGAGCCGCCCCATCGCCCCGCCGTTGGCGATCTTGAACACGTGCAGCGCGCCACCCTCTTCGAGCCCCATCCGTTCGCACGCCGCGTCGGACGAGGGCGTCTCGTGGCGCAGCAGCTTCATCAGCCGGCGCACCCCGCCCCCCGTGGCGGCCGAGCCGAACATCACCGGCACCACCTTGTTGCCGGCGGTGTCATGCGCGAGGTCGGACAGCACCATGCCGGGCTCGGGCTCCTCGTCCATCAACAGCGCCTCGAGCAGCGCGTCGTCGAAATCGGCGAGCGTCTCGAGCAGCTTGCGCCGTTCGTCCTTCTCGCGTTCGGACAGCTCGACGGGGATCGCGATCGCTTCGGAGGCCTTGCCCGGCTGGTACTTGTACGCCCGCTCGAGCGCGACATCGACGTAGCCGGTGATCGCCTCGCCCTCGCGGATCGGAAACTGGCGCAGCGCCAGCGGCTCGCGGCTCATCGGCTGGAGCGCCTCGATTACCTCGCGGATCGAGCCGGCGCGCGCGTTGTCGACCTTGTTGACGAAAATCGCGTGCGGCAGCCCCAGCTCGTCGATCCGCCGCAGGATCGGTTCGACCAGCGAGGCGCGCAACGGATCGGGATCGACCACCACCAGCGCGAGGTCGGCGGATGGCAGCGCGGCGAGCCCGTCGGCGGCGAAGCCGAGCCCGCCGGGGGTGTCGATCAGCGCGAAGTGATCGCCGAGGAAGTCGTAATTAAGCAGGTTCATCTCGGTCGAGCCGCGCCGCGCGCGCGCCTCGGGGCTGGAGTCGCCGACGCTGGTCCCGGCCTCGACGCTGCCTTGTCGGTTGATCGCGCCGCTGGCGTAAAGCAGCGCCTCGGCCAGGCTGGTCTTGCCCGTCCCCGCCGGCCCCACAAGCGCGACGGCCCGGGTCGAGCCAGCCCGGCCCGCTACACTGCCGTCGGTGGTGTTCCTCGCGATCATGGTGGTGCTGGCCATCGTCCGCTCCTCGTCGAATGGTTCGGAGCGCGCCGGCGAGCCATGCGCCTGACGCGCAAGAGGGGCGCATCGTCTGCCTGGCGCGAGCGAGTCGCAAGCGGAATCTCGGTGACCTGCAAGCGGCGCGTCCCTTGCCGGGACCGTCGCGGCGCACTAGCACCGCCGCGGTGGCCACGCGGACGGAATGGGAGAGCGGGGTCGGCCGCAACTGGGCGGCGGAAAGCGCGCGCACCGACCGCAGTTTTGCCGCGCTGACGCCGACGCTGCTCGACCGGATCGGCCGCGAGTCGGGCAGGTCGATCGTCGATATCGGCTGCGGCGCGGGCGAGGTCGCGCTGGCGGTCGCCGCGGCGCGGCCGCGCGCGCGGGTGCTGGGGATCGACATATCGCCCGACCTCGTCGCCGCGGCCTCGATGCGCGGAGGGCGTGTCGCCAACTGCTCGTTCGCGCTGGCCGACGCGACGGACTGGACGCCCGACCGCGGCGCGCCCGATCTCTACGTCTCGCGCCACGGGGTGATGTTCTTCGACGATCCCGTCGCTGCGTTCATGCACCTGCGCGCGGTGGCGGCGAGCGACGCGCGGCTGGTGTTCTCCTGCTTCCGCAGCCCCGGCGAGAACCTGTGGGCGAGCGAGGTCGCGCGCGCGGTCGGCGCGGTGCCGCCGGCGGGGGCCGACCCGCACGCGCCCGGGCCGTTCGCGTTCGCCGACCCCGATTACGTGAGCCGCATCCTTGCCTCGGCCGGTTGGCGCGCGTTCCATGCCGAGCCGGTCGATTTCACTTATCTCGCGGGCGAGGGCGACGCCCCCGTCGGCGACGCGTTGTCTTACCTCACCCGGATTGGCCCCGCCGCGCGCGCGCTGCGCGATTTCTCCAAAGCCGACCGCGCCGCGGCAAAGCAGCGCCTCGCCGCGCTGCTCGCCGAGCGATGCGAGGGCGCCGCGGTGGCATTTCCCGCCGCCGCCTGGATCGTGACCGCGAGCGCATGAGCGACGCAGCGCTCCCCGTCATCGTCAATCGCAGCGGCGGCACCGCGAAGCAGCTCGGCGATGAGCTGGAGGAGCAACTCGCCGCGGCGTTCGGCGACCGCGCGACGCTGCACCTGGTCGAGGGCGAGGACGTCGCGGCGACGGTCGAGGCGCAGCGCGCGCCACGCGTCGCGGTCGGCGGCGGCGACGGCACGCTCGGCGGCGCGGCGGCGGTGCTCCAGGGCGGCGGCACCGCGCTGGCGGTGCTCCCGCTCG
>DATLDS010000201.1:0-4907 GCA_035525735.1 Novosphingobium sp. | reverse complement strand
GGGAAATCGTGGATTTGAGGTGCATGCGAGCTCCGATGAATCGCTTGTTTGGCGCTTCAACGAGCAGGAACCGAGAAGGGTCCGAGAGCTAGGCCGCGCTCGCAAGGGCGTGGGCAAAGGCCCGCACCGCGGCCGCCTCGTCGCCGCCTGCCCCGGCCCCCGAGCCGGGGCCCCACACCGCGTGGCTGACCGCGAGGAAATCGGCGCCCGCGGCGACCAGCGGCGCGCAGTTGCCCGGAGTGATCCCGCCGATCGCGACGCACGGTACCTCGAACAGCGCGCTCCACCACGCCACCAGCTCGGGCTCGGGGCGATGCTCGCTCGGCTTGGTCGGGCTGGGGAAGAACGCGCCGAACGCGACGTAGTCGGCCCCCGCCTCGCCCGCTTCCATCGCCAGGTGGCGGCTGGCGTGGCAGGTGACGCCGATCTGCGCGTCCTTGCCGAGCCGTTCGCGCGCCTCGGCCACGCCGCCGTCGGATTGGCCGAGGTGCACCCCGTCGGCGCCGAGCCGCCTGGCCAGCGCGATGCTGTCGTTGACGCTGGACGCGCAGTCGGCATCGGCGCAGACGCGCTGGAGGGGCTCGGCGAGCCGCGCCGCGGCGTGCTCGTCGAGGCCCTTCACCCGGAACTGGAACGCCGCGACGGGGCCCGCGTCGAGCGCGCGAGCGAGGCGGTCGGGAAACGCGCCGCCGACTTCGAGCGGGGAGATCAGGTAAAGCTGGCATCCGGTCATCATCGGGGCCGGTTAGCGTCATTTCTTGTTTGCGCAAGGAACCGGCGCATGGCGCGGAAGGTTGAAGACACGATGCGCTTCCTCGTTCCCCTCGCCGCCGTCGCGCTCAGCGCTTGCGTGACGGTCTATCCCCCCGACGAGCCGGCCGCCGAGGCGGTCGCTTACGCGCACTTCAACGAGACCGCGACCGTCGGTCCCGCGCGCGTTACCCCGCTGACGCTGGTCGAGGACAGCCGTTGCCCGACGGGCGTGCAGTGCGTGTGGGCGGGCCGGGTGCGGATCACCGCGCGGATCGACGGCGCCGCGCGCGAAATGACGCTGGGGCAGCCGGTGACGCTCGACCACGGCGCGCTGACGCTGGTCGAAGTTCGCCCGGTGCGCGTCGCCGACGTGGCGCCCCGCCCCGCCGATTACGTCTTCGGCTTCCGCTTCGCGCGCTAGCTCAGCGGATCGAGGCGGCGTGGATCTCGTCGATCGCCCCGCCGAGCGATGAGGCGAATTCGTCGTCGCTCATGGCGCCGCGCAAGTCTTCGAGCAGCGCGCGGCTGAAGCTGGCGATCACCCCGGGGTTCCTGGCCAGCTCGCGGCACGCCTCGGGGCGCGAGTAGCCGCCCGACAGCGCGACCACGCGAAGCACGCGCGGATGCTCGACCAGCGCGCCGAACAAGCCGGCCTCGGCGGGGAGCGAGAGCTTGAGCATGACCTCCTCGCCCTCGCCCAGCGCGTCGAGCGCCTTGGTCAGCTCGGCGAGGAGGATGCGGTCGGCGGCGGCGCGCTCGGGGCTCTTGATGTTGACCTCGGGTTCGATGATCGGGACGAGGCCCGCGGCGAGCACCTCGCGCGCGAGCTCGAACTGCTGCGCCACGATCGCCGCGATCCCGGCCGGATCGGCCAGGTTGATGACCGAGCGTTCCTTGGTGCCGAACACGCCGAGCGGCTTGGCTCGCGCCAGCAGCGCCTCGAGCCCGGGAATCGGCTTCATCAATTGGACCCCGTCGGCCTCGTCCTCGAGCCCCTTGTCGATCTTGAGGAACGGAACGACCCCGCGCTCGATCAGCGCCTGCGGCACGGGCTTGCCCCCCGCGTTCCCGTCCATCGTCCGTTCGAACAGGATCGCGCCGAGCACCTTCTCGCCGGTGAAGCATGGCGAGGTGACGACGCGCTCCCGCATCGCGTGAATCAGCGCGAACATTTCCTCTTCATCGGCCCAGGCGCCGTCCTCGATTCCGTAGCCCTTGAGCGCCTTGGGGGTCGACCCCCCGCTCTGGTCGAGCGCGGCGATGAAGCCCTGGCCGGTGCGGACCCGCTCTCTCATGGCGTCGTGATTCATTCGTCGTCCCCTGGATAGTCAGCGGGCGCGCCGCCCGATCTTCTTGATGATCGCGGTGAAGCTGAGCACCGGGCGGCCGTCGGCGGTGGCGATCCCGCGGACGAACACCGTCTTGTGCCCGGCGCGAGTGACTTCGCCGGTCGCCTCGACCAGCTCGCCGACGCGCGCCGAATCGAGGAAATCGCCCGACAGGTTCATCGTCACGCTGTGATGCCCGGCGATCTCGCGGCGCGCGAAGGTGAAGATCGCCGAATCGGCGAAGGTCAGCAGGCAGCCGCCGTGCATGAAGCCGCCGCCGTTCATGTGGCGCTCTTCGGCGCGGAACGCGCAGGTTCCGCGGCCGTCGGCGTCGAAACGCTCGTAGAACGGGCCGGCGCGCTGCTCGAACGCGTCGCTTTGCCAGCTCGACCAGCCCGCCCACTCGCCCTCGGTCACGCGAACGAGGCGGTCGTCGGCGCTGACGTACTGGTCCTCGCTCATCGTTTGGCGCTTTCGATCAGGGCGGCCACTCCGGGCAGCTGCTTGCCTTCCATCCATTCGAGAAACGCGCCGCCAGCGGTTGAAACGTAAGAGAAATCGTCTGCAATCCCCGCGTGGTTGAGCGCCGCGACGGTATCGCCCCCGCCCGCCACCGAAACCAACGAACCCTCGCGGGTCAGCGCCGCGGCGGTTCGCGCGAGCGCGACCGTGGCTTCGTCGAACGGCGGCGTCTCGAACGCGCCGAGCGGGCCGTTCCAGACCAGCGTGCGGCAAGTCTTCAAGACGTCACCGAGCGCCTCGACCGCTTGCGGGCCGATGTCGAGGATCATCTCCTCCGATGACACTTCGTGGACGTTGACCGTGCGTCGGCTGTCCGGATGCGGGGCGAACTCGGTCGCCACGACGACGTCGTAGGGCAGATGCACGGTGCACCCGGCGCGCTCGGCGTTGGCGAGGACGCCCTCGCAGGTCGCGGCGAGGTCGTGCTCGCACAGCGACCGCCCGACGTCGATCCCGCGCGCCGCCAGGAACGTGTTGGCCATCCCCCCGCCGATGATCAGGTGATCGACCTTGCCGACGAGGTGCATGAGCACGTCGAGCTTGCTCGAGACCTTGGCCCCGCCGACCACCGCAGCGACCGGGTGGACCGGTTGGCCGAGCGCGGCTTCGAGCGCCTTGAGCTCCGCTTCCATCGCGCGCCCGGCGTAGGCCGGAAGGACGCGGGCGAGCCCCTCGGTCGAGGCGTGGGAGCGGTGCGCGGCGGAGAACGCGTCGTTGACGTATAGGTCGCCGAGCGCCGCGAGCTTCTGCACGCATTCGGGCGAGTTGGCTTCCTCGCCGGGGTCGAAGCGGGTGTTCTCGATCACCGCGATCGAGCCGTCGCCTGCCTCGCCCTCGCCGAAACCCACCTCTCGGCCGAGCACGGCGGCCAGCGCTGGCACCACCTGGCGCAGCGAGTAGCGCTCGTCCGCCGCGCCCTTGGGACGCCCGAAATGCGCCAGCACGAGCACTTTGGCGCCGCGGTCGGCGAGCTCGAGCAGCGTCGGCGCGGCGGCGCGCAGCCGGATGTCGTCGGTCACCTGGCCGTCCGCCATCGGCACGTTCAAGTCCTCGCGCACCAGCACGCGCTTGCCGCGGACGTCGCCGAGATCGTCGAGGGTCTTGAACCGAGTCATGAATCCAATCGTGTCATCCCCGCGAAAGCGGGGACCCATGGGCCGACGTCGCACCATGGGTTCCCGCTTGCGCGGGACTGACGGTGGGGTTTGATGGAGCTGGGTTCAAAGCAGCCCCGCCATCACCCCGGCGGTGTCGACCATGCGGTTGGAGAAGCCCCATTCGTTGTCGTACCAGCTGACCACGCGGACCAGCTTGCCTTCGAGCACGGTAGTCTCGAGGCTGTCGATCGTCGAGCTGGCGGGATTGTGGTTGAGGTCGATCGAGACCAGCGGTTCGTCGGTATAGGCGAGCACGCCCTTGAGATAGCCTTCGGACGCGGCCTTGAGCGCGGCGTTGATCTCCTCGACCGAGGTGTCGCGGCCCGGGGTGAAGGTCAGGTCGACGAGGCTGACGTTGGGGGTCGGCACGCGGATCGCCGAGCCGTCGAGCTTGCCTTTCAATTCGGGCAGGACCTCGCCGACCGCGCGCGCCGCGCCGGTGGTGGTGGGGATCATGCTCATCCCCGCGGCGCGGGCGCGGCGGGGGTCCGAGTGGATCTGGTCGAGGATCTTCTGGTCGTTGGTGTAGGCGTGGACGGTGGTCATGAGGCCACGCTCGATCCCGACGGTCTCGTGGCAGACCTTGGCCAGCGGGGCGAGGCAGTTGGTGGTGCAGCTGGCGTTCGAGACGATTCGATCGGCCGCGGTCAGGACGTCATGGTTGACGCCATAGACCACGGTCTTGTCGACGCCCTTGGCCGGCGCCGAGATCAGCACCCGCGCCGCGCCCGCGTCGAGGTGCTTCTGCGCCGAAGGGCGATCGGTGAAGAACCCCGTGCATTCGAGCGCGAGTTGCACCCCGAGCGCCTTGTGCGGCAGCGCGGCGGGATCGCGCTCGGCGGTGACCCGGATGCGCTTGCCGTCGACCACGATCGACTCGCCATCGACGCCGACCGTGCCGGGAAAGGCCCCGTGGACGCTGTCGCGGCGGAACAGCAGCGCGTTGGCCCGGGCGTCGGCGAGATCGTTGATCGCGACGAGCTCGAGCCCGCAATCGGGGCGTTCGAGGATCGCGCGCGCGACCAGCCGTCCGATGCGCCCGAAGCCGTTGATCGCCACTTTAGTCGCCATGTAAGAACATCCTCTTAGAGCCTTGAAATGATTTGCGGAACGATCGCGTTCACGGTGAAGCCGAAATGCTCGAACA
>DATLDS010000197.1:0-10606 GCA_035525735.1 Novosphingobium sp. | reverse complement strand
GATCGCCTTCGCCGCGGTCAGCCTCGTCGGGTTCCTCCAGGACTTCGGGGTCAACCGCTACGTCACCGGCGAGCGCGAGCTCACCCCCGAGAAGCTCCGCACCGCGTTCACCGTGTCGATCCTGTTCGCCTGGAGCATCGCGCTGGTCGCGCTGCTGCTCGCCGCGCCGATCGCGTGGTTCTACACCAACCCCAGGCTGCTGCCGCTGACCCTGGTGGTCGCCGCCTCATACCTGCTGGTGCCGCTGGCGATCGTCCCGCAGGCGCTGCGCCAGCGCGCGCTCGATTATCGCTCGAACACGATGATCGAGGTCGGCGCGGCGCTCGCCAACGCACTCGTCGCGCTGATCCTGGCGTGGCGCGGCCACGGCGCGCTGGCGCTGGCGTGGGGTGCGTTCGCCCAGCAGGGAGCGCGGCTGGCGCTCAGCCAGTGGCGCGCGGGGCTGGTGCTGCCGTGGCCGTGGCGGCTGCGGGGGAGCCGCCCCGTGCTCGAGATCGGCGCCGCCAACAGCGCGCTCGCGGTGGCGAATTCGATCATCGCGCGCAGCCCCGAGTTGGTCGTCGGCCGGCTACTCGGCGAGACGGCGACCGGACTGTTCGCGCGCGCCGCCGGGCTTGCGCTGCAACTGCGCCTGCTCGTCGCGGGGGCGGTGACGGGGGTGTTCTATCCGGCGTTCCGCGAGGTCCGCGACCGCGGCGACCCGCTGGGGCCGCCGTACTTGCGCGTCGCCGCCGCCTATACCGCGGTGACCTGGGCGGCGATGGGCGGGATCGCGGTGCTGGCCGAACCGCTCGTGCGGCTGCTTTACGGAGCGCGCTGGGCCGGCGCCGCGCCGCTGCTGGTGTGGATCGCGCTGGCGCAGGCCTGCTATGTCGCCTTGCCGCTCGCCGGCGACCTGCCGCTGCTGCTCGGGCGCAAGCGCGAGCTGGTGCGCCGCAGCGCGCTCGACGCCGCGGTGTCGCTCGCGCTGCTCGCGCTCGCGGCGCCGTTCGGGCTGACCTGGGTCGCGGCGTCGCGGCTCGCGCATGGTCTGGCGGGAATCGCGATCTATCGCGGGATGATGCGCGCGATGCTGGGCTACGCCGCGCGCGATCTGGCCGCGATCCACGCGCGCAGCCTCGCCGCGGCGCTCGCCGCGGTTGCGCCCGCGCTCGTCCTCTACGCCGTTTGGGACGGCCCGGCGGAGGCCGGCGCGAGCCAGCTCGTCCTCGCCGCAATCGGCGGCGCGCTGGCCTGGCTCGTGACCTTGCGCGCATGTCGTCATCCGGTGTTCGCCGAGATCGTCGCGCTTGCGCGCCAGCTGCGGCCGCACGAAGCGCTGCGCGAAGCAAGCTAAACGCGTTTGGGAAACGCCCGGGGCGCGCGTATAGTCGCGGCGGGAGAACACCGATGACCAGCCCTCGCGCCGCCTTTCTGTTGCCGCTGCTCGCGCCCTTGCTGGCCGGCGCCTCGGTTCCGGTCTCGCTCGGCCAGGACGCCGCGCAAAAGGCCGGCGCGATCGACCTGGTCGAGGTGCGCACCGACCGCCAGGACCGCATGACCGTGTCGGTGCGGATCGGCGAGGCCGGGCCGTACCGCTTCCTCATCGACACCGGGGCCGAGCGCACCGTGGTCTCGCGCTCGATCGCCGAGACGCTCAAGCTGGTCCCGGCGGGCCGAGCGACGCTGGTCGGGGTCGCCGGGTCGCTTCCGGTCGACATGGTCGAGGTCGACGAGATCAAGCTCGGCCGGCGCAGCTATTATGCGCTGCTCACCCCGCTGCTCGAAAGCCACCACATGGGCGCCGACGGGATCATCGGGATCGACGGGCTCCAGGGTCAGCGCGTGCTGCTCGACTTCGCGCGCAACACCATGGCGGTGAGCGAGGCGAACGATCTCGGCGGCAATCGCGGGTTCGAGATCATCGTTCGCGCGCATCGCCGCTCGGGCCAGCTGATCATGACCAACGCGATGATCGACGGGGTCAAGACCGACGTGGTGATCGATACCGGCGCGCGCACCACGATCGCCAACCGCGCGCTCCAGCGCGCGCTGGCCAAGCGCGGCAAGCTCGAGCAGACCTCGTTGATGTCGGTGACGGGCCAGTCGATCCTCGCCGACCTGGCGATCGTGCGGCGGTTCAAGGTCGGCAACCTCGAGCTCAACGGCGTCCAGATCGCGTTCGCCGACGCTCCGCCGTTCGCGCGGCTCGACCTCGCCGACAAGCCCGCGCTGCTGCTCGGCATGAACGAGCTGCGCGTGTTCAAGCGCGTGGCGATCGATTTCGAAAGCCGCAAGGTGCTGTTCGACTTGCCCAATGGTGTCGCGAGCACGCGCAACAGCGTGACGCTGCGCTAGGATTAGCGCTGGCGCTTCGCGCGGTGCGTCTTATCTGACGGGCGATGCCGCCCGCCGCCGAAACGCCTGAAGGACCCGCGCGCCACGACGGCTGGATGACGCTGCGCCGCTTCCTGCCGTACTTGTGGCCCGCCGACAACGCGGGGCTGCGCTGGCGGATCGCGGGCGCGCTGCTTCTCGTGCTCGCGGCCAAGGCGACCACGCTGGCGTTGCCGTTCTTCTACAAGGGCGCGGTCGACCGGATGACCGGCGACCCCGGCGCCGGCGCCAGTGCACTCGAGGGCCGCGAGGCGCTGTTCACCGTCGCGCTGGCGTTCGTCCTCGCTTACGCCGCGGGCCGCTTCGCCGGGGTGCTGTTCGACAACGTCCGCAACATCGTGTTCGAGCGCGTCGGCCAGGACGCGACCCGCGCGCTCGCCGAGGACGTGTTCGCGCGGCTCCACCGGCTATCCTTGCGCTTCCACCTCGCGCGCCGCACCGGCGAGGTCACCAAGGTGATCGAGCGCGGGACCAAGAGCATCGACGTGATGCTCTATTTCCTGCTGTTCAACATCGCCCCGACGGTGATCGAGCTGATCGCGGTGATGATCATCTTCTACAGCCATTTCGGATTGGGGCTGGTCGCGGCGACCTCGGTCGCGGTGGTCGCCTACATTTACGCCACGCGCGCGATCACCGAGTGGCGCACGCATTTGCGCGAGCGGATGAACCGGCTCGACGGCCAGGCGCTGAGCCGTGCGGTGGACTCGCTGCTCAACTACGAGACGGTCAAGTACTTCGGCGCCGAGGCGCGCGAGGAGGCACGCTATGCCGAGGCGACGCGCGCCTATGCGATCGCCGCGGTCAAGAGCGAGAACAGCCTCGGCCTGCTCAACATCGCGCAGTCGGTGATCGTCAACCTGCTTATGGCGGGGGCGATGGGCTACACCGTCTACGGCTGGAGCCAGGGCAAGCTCACGGTCGGCGACCTGGTGTTCGTCAACACCTACCTGACCCAGCTGTTTCGTCCGCTCGACATGCTCGGGATGGTCTACCGCACGATCCGCCAAGGGCTGATCAACATGGCCGAGATGTTCCGGCTGATGGACACGCCCGTCGAGGTCGCCGACGCCCCCGGCGCGCCCGCGCTGGTGGTGCGCCGCCCGACGCTGGCGTTCGAGGACGTGTGGTTCGGCTACGAGGAGGACCGCCAGATCCTCCACGGCTTGTCGTTCGAGGTCGCCGCGGGCAGCCGCGTCGCGCTGGTCGGCCCGTCGGGCGCGGGCAAGAGCACCATCGCGCGACTGCTTTATCGCTTCTACGACCCGCAGCGCGGGCGCATCCTGATCGACGGCCAGGACATCAAGGGTGTGACCCAGGCGAGCCTGCGCGAGGCGGTCGGCATCGTTCCGCAGGACACCGTGCTGTTCAATGACACGATCGGCTATAACATCGCTTACGGGCGCGATGGCGCGAGCATGATGGAGGTCGAGGCGGCGACCCGCGGCGCGGCTATTCACCAGTTCATCAATCGTCTGCCGCAAGGCTATGAGACCGAAGTCGGCGAGCGTGGATTGAAGCTCTCGGGCGGTGAGAAGCAGCGCGTCGCGATCGCCCGCACGCTGGTCAAGAACCCGCCGATCCTGCTGCTGGATGAGGCGACCAGCGCGCTCGACAGCCGCACCGAGCAGGAGATCCTCGCCACCTTGCGCAAGGTCGCCGAGCACCGCACCACATTGTCGATCGCGCACCGCCTTTCGACCATCGCCGACGCCGACCGTATCCTCGTGCTCGACCACGGCCGGTTGGTCGAGGCGGGCAGCCACATCGAACTGCTGAGGCTCGACGGGCTCTATGCCGAGATGTGGGCGAGGCAGGCGGCGGAGACCGAGGAGGTCGAAGAAGCGGCCGAGTAGTCCTCCCCGAACGGGAGGAGTTACAGAATATACCGGCTCAAATCCGCGTCCTTGGCCAGCCCGGCCAGCTTGTCCTTCACATAAGCCTCGTCCACCACCACCGTCGTTCCCTTGCGGTCCTCGGCGTCGAAGCTGACTTCCTCGAGCAGCTTCTCCATCACCGTCTGCAACCGCCGCGCGCCGATGTTCTCGAGGCTCTCGTTGACCGCCGCGGCGATGCTCGCGATCTCGCGGATCGCGCCTTGGGTGATCTCGAGCTTGACCTCCTCGGTGGCGATCAACGCGCGGTACTGCTCGACCAGGTTGGCGCGGGTTTCGGACAGGATGCGGACGAAGTCGTCGACGGTCAGCGCCTGGAGCTCGACACGGATCGGCAAGCGGCCCTGAAGCTCGGGGAGCATGTCGGAGGGCTTGGCGACGTGGAACGCGCCGCTGGCGATGAACAGCACGTGGTCGGTCTTCATCGGTCCGTACTTGGTGGCGACCGTGGTGCCCTCGATCAGCGGCAGCAGGTCGCGCTGGACGCCCTCGCGGCTGACCGAGCCGCCGCGCACGTCGGAAACCGCGATCTTGTCGATCTCGTCGAGGAAGACGATGCCGTTGGTCTCGGCGTTGGCCAGCGCGACGCGGGCGACGTCGTCCTGGTCCATCCGCTTCTCGCTCTCCTCGTCGACCAGCTTGTCCCACGCGTCGGCGACGCGCATCTTGCGGCGCTTGGTGTTCTGGCGGCCCATCGCCTTCGACATCATGTCGGACAGGTTGATCATCCCGACGTTGCCGCCCATCCCGCCCAGGTCGAACGGCATCTGCGGCGCGTCATCGACCTCGATCTCGACCTCGACCTCGTTCATCGCGTTCTCGGTGATCCGCTGGCGAAAGCTCTCGCGCGTCGCCTCGGACGCGCTCTCGCCGACCAGCGCCTTCAACAGCCGGTCCATCGCCGCCTTCGACGCCGCCTCGCGCACCGCTTCGCGGCGGCGGTCCTTTTCCAGCCGGATCGCTTCTTCCGCCAGGTCGCGCGCGATCTGTTCGACGTCGCGGCCGACATAGCCGACCTCGGTGAACTTGGTCGCCTCGACCTTGACGAACGGCGCTTCGGCCAGCTTGGCCAGCCGCCGGCTGATCTCGGTCTTGCCGCACCCAGTCGGCCCGATCATCAGGATGTTCTTGGGGCTGACCTCGTCGCGCAGCTCGGGCGCCAGCCGCATCCGCCGCCAGCGATTGCGCAAGGCCACCGCGACCGCGCGCTTGGCCTCGGCTTGGCCGACGATATGCTCGTCGAGCGCGGCGACGATCGCCTTGGGAGTGAGGTTGTCGTTCATGAAGTCCCGTCGCCCATAGCAGCCGGGCTAATTTGGGGCGGCCCGGGGAGCGTTCAAGCGGTGCAGCGCAACCCGGCGTTGAAGGCGCGGTGCGATTCGAGAATTCTCGCGATCCTCTCGGGCTGCGGCGCCGCCTCCCACTTGTCGTACTCGAACGAGCCGCCGAGCACGATCCCGTCGGCGCGCGGGAACATGTAGCCGGCCTCGCCGAGATAGGCGTAGTCGACCTCGGGCTGCGGCAGCAGGATCGCCAACTGCCCGCGCACCGGGCGCAATTCCTCGTCGCCGAACAGCGCGCGGCTGCCCAGCCCGGTGCAGTTGAACACCAGCGTCTCGGGCAGGGTCGCCAGTTCTCCGGGCGAAGCGAACTCGCGCACCTCGATCCGCCCGCCCGCGCCGAGGAAGTCGCGCGTGAGCTGGCGCAGGTACCGCCCGACCTCGACGTACATCGTGACGAAGCGCCGCATGGGCTCGGCGGGAAACGGATGCTCGGACCGGGTTAGCAGCCTGCTATCGACATGATACGAAGCGAACGGGGCCGCCTCGACTTCGTCCGATTGCTCGTACGTCGGCAGCCAGCGGATGCCGTAGTCGTCGCCGAGCATGATCTGGAAGCGGCGCCAGCTGTAATCCATTGCCGCGGCGAACTGCGCGCGCCAGGCGGCCGTCACGCTGTCCTCGCGGTAGTGGCCGAACGGCGAAATCTGACCGCCGGCGATGTTCGAGGTGGTGTCGGGCGGCAGCGCCTTGGTGTGGATCGTGACCGCGTAGCCCGCCTCCTGCGCCAGCCGCGCGGTCGACAAGCCCATCACGCCCGCACCGAGCACCGCCACCGGCCCGCGATGACCGGGCAGGCCGAGCTGCGTCGCCAGACGCGACGAGCCCCAGCTCAGCGTGATCCCCGCGCCGCCGTGCCCGTAGTTGTGGACCAACGTCTTCGCGCCCAGCGGCTCGGCGCGGACCACGAAGCCGGACGCGCGATAAGGCCGCAATCCCGCGACCGTGCGAATCACGCGCGACGGCGAGACGTCGACCGGCGCGAGGCAGGCGTTGCGGGCCAGGGGCGGTCTGGCGGTAACGCAACTCGCCAGCGGGACGCTCGCCGCACTCGATGCCAGGAACAGCCGCCGGTCCATCGCCGCGACGCTAGCGGCGCGTTCGGTTATTCGCCAATCGTTTCAAGCGTGACCTGGTCGTTGGTGAACACGCAGACCTCGGCGGCGACTTTCATCGCCTTGCGCGCGAGCACTTCGGGGTCGTCGACGTAGTCCATCAGCGCGCGCGCCGCGGCGAGCGCGTAGTTGCCGCCCGAGCCGATCGCCGCGACCTGTGTTTCCGGCCCGCCCCCGGGCTCGAGCACGTCGCCGTTGCCGGTCAGGACGAGCATGACGTCCTTGTCCGCAACGATCATCAGCGCTTCGAGGTTGCGCAAGTACTTGTCGGTGCGCCAGTCCTTGGCCAGCTCGACCGCGGCGCGCATCAGCTGGCCGCGATGCGCCTCGAGCTTCTTCTCGAGCCGCTCGAACAGCGTGAAGGCGTCGGCGGTGGCGCCCGCGAACCCGCCGATCACGGTGCCGTCATGCAGCCGCCGAACTTTTTTCGCGTTGGGCTTCATCACGGTGTTGCCCATCGACACCTGGCCGTCGCCCGCGATCACGGTACGCCCGCCCTTGCGAATCCCGACGATGGTGGTGCCGTGCCACTGTTCGAGGCCGTGGTTCGCCCGGTGTCCGTCCATGTAGGGGATATGGGAGGATAGCCGCCGCTATTTCAAGCGGCGCGCGATTTAGCTTCCGTTCGGGCCCGGGGTTTGCGAGCCGTCGTTCCCGCCCGCGCCCCCGGCGCCGACCGCACCGATATTGCCGAACAGGTCCTCGAAGAAGCCGCGCTCGCGGCCCAGCGTCGGGGTCTCGTCGCTGTCGGGCGAAAGCCGCACGACCTTCTCCGCGCCGCTCAGGTTGACCGCGACGACGTTGCCGGAGCCGTCGAAGTTGACCTTGAGCACCGCCTGGTCGGTGGTCTGCGGGCGGCCGAACGGCGACTGCGCGGTGTTGGTCGCGACGTAGTACCACGCCGGATCGCCGAACTGGCTGGTAAAGGTCGGGCGGCCGAGCGTCTTCTCGACCGACGCGCGGTTGTCGACGCCGGGCTGAACCGACTGGATCAGGGTCGGATCGGACAAGTAGCCGCGATGGTCCTTGATGCTGGCGCAGCCCGAGGTCGCCGCGACCACGGCGAGAGCGGTGAGGCTGCCGCCGATAAACCTGCCGTGAAGGCGCATCGAATTCTCCGTGTGGGCGCGGGCGGCTGCGCTTGGCGCAACGCGAGCCCGGTCCTATATCCGTTTCGGGGCGAACCCTTACGGGCTCGTCCGCCGTCCGACAAGCCGCAGCGCGGTTGAATTGGCGCTTAACGCGCCGGCCAAGGTGAAAACTTCATGACGCTGCTGCAACGGCTGTTTCGTCCCTCGCCCGACGACCGCGCCACGGTCCGCCCATTGTGGAACGCGGTCGTCGCCGAAGCGCGCGATCCGCGCTGGTACCGCGAGCTCGGCGTCGCCGACAGCGTCGAAGGGCGGTTCGACATGGTCACGCTGGTCCTCGCACTGGTGCTGCTGCGGCTCGAGCGCGCGCGCGGGACGGCGGATTGCGGTGTCCGGCTGACCGAGCTGTTCATCGCCGACATGGACGCGCAATTGCGCCAGTCGGGGGTCGGCGACCTGATGGTCGGCAAGCACATGGGCAAGCTGATGGCGGTGCTCGGCGGGCGGATGGGCGCGCTGCGCGAAGCCCTGGGAGCTAACGACGCGGCGCTCGCCGCGGTGCTCGAGCGCAACGTCACCTGGCGCGAAGGCGCCGCGACCGCGCCGCTCGGCAACGCCTTGCGCGCGCTCGAAACGCGCCTGGCGAACCGCTCGACCGAACGCCTGCTACGCGGAGACCTGGTGTGACCCCCGAGTTCTCGCGCTTCATCGACGCGCGCCACATCGACGAGCGCCCCCATGCGATCGCCGCCGACGAGGCCGAGCGTGCCGCGCTCGCCCGGCGCTTCGGGATCGTGGCGATTGCGCGGCTCAAAGCCGAATTGCGGTTCGAGCGTCAGGGCGACGCGATCGTTGCCGCCGGACGGCTCGAGGCCGGCCTCGTCCAGAGCTGCGCGGTCTCGGGCGAGCCGCTGACGACGCGGATCGACGAGCCGCTGGCGCTGCGCTTCGTCCATGCCCGCGAATCGAGTGAGGAGGAGATCGAGCTCGTCGCCGACGACTGCGACGAAATCGAATATGACGGGCACAGCTTCGATCTGGGCGAAGCGGTCGCGCAGAGCCTCGCGCTGGCGATCGACCCTTACGCCGAAGGGCCCGAAGCCGAAGCCACGCGGGCGAAGGCCGGCCTGCTCAGCGAGGACGCCGCCGGGCCGTTCGCGGCGCTGGCGGCGTTGCGCAAGCCCAACTGATCAGAACGGCCGGACCATCAGAAGGGAATATCGTCGTCGAGATCGTCGGCGAAGCCGCCCTTGCTTCCGCCCGAGCTGCCGCCGCCGCCCCCCGAAGCTCCGCTTCCGCCACCCTCGCCCCAGCCGCCGCGCGAACCGCCGCCGCTGGGCGCGCCGCCGCGGTCGTAGCTTCCGCCGCCGCCGCCCCCACCCGGCGCGCCGTCGAGCATCGTCATCACCGCGCCAGGGCCCTGGAGCACGACTTCGGTCGAGTAGCGGTCCTGGCCTTGCGCGTCCTGCCACTTGCGCGTGCGCAGCTGGCCTTCGACATAAACTTTCGAGCCCTTGCGCAGGAACCGCTCAGCCACGCCGGCGAGCCCTTCGGAAAAGATCGCCACCGAGTGCCACTCGGTGCGTTCCTGCTTTTCGCCGGTGTTCTTGTCCTTCCAGTTCTCGCTCGTCGCGATCCGCAAGTTGCAGACCTTGCCGCCGTTCTGGAACGTGCGTGTTTCCGGATCGGCGCCGAGATTGCCGATCAGGATCACCTTGTTGACGCTGCCTGCCATCGTGTCTTCCTAAAGCCCGAGCGCGAGCGCGCTCCAGTATGTGAGTCCCGCCGCGATGTAGGCCAGCGCGAACAGGTAGAGCAACATGAAGCCGGGCCATTTCCACCCATTCGTCTCGCGCCGGGTGACCGCGATGGTGCTCATGCATTGCGGCGCGAACACGAACCAGGCGAGGAAGGCGAGCGCGGTGGGCAGGCTCCAGCGGCTCTTGAGCTGATCGCCGAGCTTGAGCGCGGTTTGCTGTTCGTCGGCGCCCGCGACCGCGTAGGTAGTCGCCAGCGAGCTCACCGCGACCTCGCGTGCGGCCATCGCCGGGATCAGCGCGAGCGCGATGTCGCGGTTGAAGCCGATCGGCTCGATCACCACCGCGAGCCCGTTGGCGAGGTGCCCGGCCAGCGAGGCGTCGACCTGGTCCTCGCCCGGCGCGGCGCGTGGAAAGTTGAGCAGCAGCCACAGCACCACGGTGACCGTGAAGATGATCGTGCCGGCGCGGCGCAGGAATATCCACGCGCGCTGGAACAGGCCGAGCGCGAGGTCTTTCACCGTCGGCATCTGGTATTTGGGCAGCTCCATGATGAACCCGCTCGCCGCGCCCTTGGTCACCGAGCGGCGCAGCACCAGCGCCACCGCCATCGCCCCGACGATCCCGAGCAGATAGAGCGAGAACAGCACCAGCCCCTGAAGTCCCACGCCACTCGCCACCGCGCGGTCGGGGATGAACGCAGCGATGATCACCGCGTAAACCGGCAGCCGCGCCGAGCAGGTCATCAGCGGGGCTATCAGGATCGTGGTCAGACGGTCCTTGGGATCGGCGATCGAGCGCGTCGCCATGATCCCGGGAATCGCGCAGGCGAAGCTCGACAGCAGCGGGATGAAGCTCTTGCCGTGCAGCCCAACCTTGGAGAGCACGCGGTCCATCAGGAACGCCGCCCGCGCGAGGTAGCCGGAGTCTTCCAGGATCGCCAGGAAGAGGAACAGCAGTGCGATCTGCGGGATGAAAACAACGACCGCGCCCACACCGGCGAAGATGCCGTCGGTAACGAGGTCCTTGATC
>DATLDS010000193.1:0-30683 GCA_035525735.1 Novosphingobium sp. | reverse complement strand
GGCGAGCGCCGCGATGCCGATGTCCCACGCGATGTGCCGCGCCCACTCGTCCGCGCCCAGCCCCATGTCGCCGAGCGCGGCGGGAACCTCGCGACCGGCATGATCGGCGACCAGCACAAACCGGCCCGGCCGCGTCGCCGCGCGGACGATCGCCGGCCCCGGCTCGCCCGGCGCAAGCAGCTCAACCAAGCGACGCGATCCGCGCCGCGAGCCGCCGCGCGGCGCGATCGTGCGCGACCACCGACACCGCGAGCAATGCGGTCAGCCACACCCCGCCGAACGCGAAGTAGGCGAGCGGACTTTGCGTGACGAGCATCGACGTTCCCAGTGCAATCGCGCGCTGGTTGGGCCCGAGCCATTTCTCGAGGGCGATCAGCGGCGCCCATTCGGCACGCACGAGCGAACGCAGCTTTTCGAGGCGCGCCGGATCGTCCGCCGCCGCGGTGACCGCGCGATCGATCGCCGGCGCGTGCGGGCTGAGGCCGACGCCGAAGCGCAAGTACAGCGCGACGAGCCAGGCGAACGGCCCCGAAACGTCGGGCGCGGCGTTGGCCAGCCACGGCTTGCCGTAGACCCAGTGGAGATAGAACCGCCGCTGCGTCTCGACATGGTTGGCCTGGAACGCGTGCGCGACCCCGGCCGCGGTAGCGACGAACCAGGCCGCGCCGCCGATCTCGCGCGAGAGCAACGCGGCGAGCAGCGCATAGAGCACGATGTGGCTGAGGTAGTCGCACAAGCCGTCGACCATCTCGCCGCGCGGGCTGCTGCGCCCGGTCATCCGTGCAAGGTCGCCGTCGGCGCCGTCGATCACGTGCCAGGCAAGGTGCAGCGCCATCCCGAGCCCGGCCGACGCGGGCCAGGCGAAACCCCACAGCGGGCCGGCATATGCGACTCCCGCCGCGACCACGCTGAGCCCCCCCACGACTGAAACCATGTTGGGCGTCGCCGAGGTCCGCGCCAGCGCGGAGGCGAGCCGCCACGCCAGCGGGTGGTAGACATGGAAGTTGAGCGGGTCCTCGAGCTCGCGCGGGCGCGCTGCGCCGAGCGCCCGCGCGTCAGTCATCCGCGTGCTCGAGCCGGTACAGCGTGGCGCGCGCGAACCAGCCCATCGTCAGGTAGCTCACCGCCCCGCCCACCGCGACCGCCCAGGCGATCCCCTCGGCACCGAAGCCGATGAACGCGGACAGCGCGGCGCCTAGCGCGATGACCGCGAGCGCGCGCGCGATCAGCGCGTAGCGGGCGAGCCCGGTGGAGTGAAGCACGGGCTCGAACGCAACGCTGGCGAGGTCGAAGCTGGCGGCGACCGCCAGGGGAATCAGGATTCTGCCGCCGCTGCGGAACTCCGCGCCGCCCAGCGCCTTGAGCAAATCGCCCCCCGCGATAAGCGCGACGGCGACGACCACCATGCCCGCGGCGCCCGCGATCAGGCTGGTCTGGACCGCGACCTTCCTGAACTCGGCCGCGGCCGAGGCGACGCGGGCGCGCGAGATTTCGGCGTAGACCGCGCGGGTGAGCAACGTCGAAAGCTTGCTCAGCGCCTGGCTCAATTGGCCGGCGAGGCGGTAGAGCCCCGCCGCCCGGGTGCCGATGAGCGCGCCGACCGCGAGCAAGGGGCCGTAGCGAACCACCGCCTCGAGCGTCGACGCGGTGTAGGTGATCGCGAAGAACCGCTCGACGCCCGGGTTGTCGCGCAACGCGTGGCGCCAGTGGCGCAAATGGGAAACGCGCACCGCTTGCGGGCACAAGTACTTTGCCATCACCCAGTAGGCGGCGGCCTCGAGCAGGTCGACCGCGGCCCAGGCGATCAGGAACTTGACCACGGTCGGCCCGGTCGCGGCGATTCCCACCGCCGCGGCGAGCCGGCCGAGCGGGACCAGCGCCTCGACGTAGACCGCCATGTCGAACCGATCGAGCGCGCGGACGATCCCCGTCGGCGCCGAAACCACCGCGGCGAGCATCGCGCAGCAAAACCAGAACGCCGGGTCGACGTACTTCGGGTTGACGTGGACCAGCCCACCCGAATGATAGATCACCAACCAGGCGATGCCGCAGCCGATCACCGCGCCGATCGCGTCGAGCGCGCCGGCGAGCATGCTCAGCTGACCGAAACCGCGCCAGTCGCGCGAATGGACGTGCGGCGCTCCGTATCGCACCACGACGCGCCAGGTCTGGAAACCCGCGATTGCGATCAGCGCCTGCGCGGTGCCGAAGATCAACGCGAAGTGGCCGAATCCCTTGAGCCCAAGCGAGCGGGTTAGGATCGCCAGATAGAGCAGCCCGCAGACCGCGCCGAAGCCCTTGCCGCCGAGCAGCCAGGCGGTGTTGCCAAGGATGCGCCCGATCGGAGTCTTCGCCTCGACCAAGGGCTTGCGAGGATGGGCGCGGGCTCCGGCGGGCATTGCAGCGCGGTTTGGACGAGCCGGGCGACCCGCGCAAGCTTGCTCGCGCGGCGGCGCCTGCTAGAGCGCGCGGCCATGATCGAACATGCCATCCTCCTCAGCGCTGGCCAGGGCTCGCGAATGCTGCCGCTGACCGCCGAGCGGCCCAAGTGCCTGATCGACTTTTCCGGCCGATCGCTGCTCGCCTGGCAGATCGAGATGCTCGCGCGTGGCGGGGTCAAGCGGATCGACGTCGTCACCGGGTTCATGACCGACCGCGTCGACGCCGAGCTCGCCGCGATCGACGATCCGCGCGTCGCGCTGACCGCGGTGTTCAACCCGTTCTACAAGGTCGCGGACAACCTCGGCTCGTGCTGGATAGCGCGCAGCGCGATGGAGGGCGATTTCCTGATCCTCAACGGCGACACGCTGGTCAGCGAAGAGGTGGTGGGCCGGGTCCAGGCCGGGAGCGACTGGCCGATCGCAGTCACCGTCGACGTAAAGGACGCCTACGACAGCGACGACATGAAAGTCAGCCGCGAAGCCGACGGGCGCCTGACGCGGATCGGCAAGACGCTGACCGCGGCCGAAAGCAACGCCGAATCGATCGGCTTCCTCGCGTTTCGCGGCGAGGGCGCGGCGCTGTTTCGCGAGGCGGTGCGCGCCGCGATGCGCACCCCCGAGGGGGTGCAGCACTGGTATCTCAAGGTCATCGACAGCCTCGCCACCTCGGGCAAGGTCGGCACGGTCAGCATCGAGGGGCTCGGCTGGGCCGAGGTCGACTTCCTCAACGATATCGAGATCGCGACCCGCCTGACCGACACCTGGCGCTGACCTAGGCGAAAGCTTCCTTCAGCCACGCCGTCAGCTCGCCCAGCTCGTCGCCGTCTAGCGCGACGGCGTGGCCGAGGTCGGGCACCTTGGGCCAGCCGATGTCGACGAACTCGCGCGTGACTTTTCCACCTTTTGGCCACTCGCGCGCGCCCTCGTAGCGTGGGATGACGTGAAAGTGGACATGGGGGTCGACCATCATCAGCATCAGGTAGTTGAGCCTGGCGTAGCCCACTGCGCGCCCCAGCGCAGCCTCGATCGCGGCGGTGACCTCGGCGAGCTCGGCGTGCGCGGCGGGATCGAGCGCGCCGAACGCGGTCGCCTCGCTCTTCGCCGCCAGCACCAGGCTGCCCAGAGTCGGTTGCGCCGGGCGGGCGAGCACGAGCCAGTGCTCGAACTCGCGCACCAGCGTCGCGGGCCAGCCGAACTTGACGATCGTCGGGTTCATTTCAGCCTCCAATCTCAGCCTTCCGTCAGCCACGAGATCACCGGCTTGCGCGAGGCCATCGCCTGAACCAACCGAACCGCATGGACCGCGCAGCTCGCCACCGTCCACCACGCCACCGCGATCAGCCCGAGGTCGGGCCGGGCGAACAGCATCGCGACGAACAGGATGACCATGTTCGGGTTTCGCCGCGCGGTGATCAGCCGGAACGCGCTGTCGAAGCGCCGCCAGACGTGGATGTGAAAGCCATCGTAAAGCCGCACAAACGCGCCTTCGATCAGCCGCTGGACGACATACCCGCCCTGGATCGCGGCCTGCACCCACCAGAACGTCGCGTCGTCGTAGGCCAGCTGGCCATCGCCGTAGGACGCGAGGCCGGTCGCCCAGAACCACCACCAGAAGGGCGGGTGGACGAGGTCGATCCCGTGATCGAAGATATTGCCCCAGAACGACGAGGTGATCGTGCACCGCGCGAGCTTGCCGTCGACGGTGTCGAGCACCATGAAGCCGAGCCCGAGCGCCATTCCCGACCAGTAATCGCCGCGCGCGAACAGTACCGTCGCGGCGACGCACAGCACCGCGCCGACCGCGGTCACCATGTTCGGGGTGATCCCGAACCGCGCTGTGAACCGCGTCAGCACCAGCGCCCATTCGGGCCACAAGTATTTGGTGAGGACATCGGTCACGCCCTTGTACGCCCCGAAGTAGCTTGCCCGCTCGAGCGCGCGGACGTTGCCGGGATCGAGCGCCGCGAGGAACGGCGTCTCGCGCTTGCGTAGCTTCTTGTTTTCGACCGTCGGCCCGCTCTCGAACGCCACGGTCGGCCATGCGTCGCCGAGCGGGGCGTCGCGCTCCATCGCCTCGCGCAATTGCCCGGCTTCGGCGGCATCGCGGGCGTGCGCGAGCACCGGCACGCCGCCGAGAGTCAATACCGTTCCCGGCGATCCCGCCAGGTGAAGCAGCCACACCGGATCCCACGCGAAGCCCGCGTGAACCAGGACGCGCGCGTCCTCGCCCGCGCTGCCTTCCAGGCCCCACATCCGCGCGATCCGCGCCGTGCGCTCGTCGCTGGCGAGGCCCCACAACCGGGTCGGGTTGACCCCGATGGTCGCGACGGAAACGGGAGGTGTTACAGAGGTTTCGGCCATCGCGCGCGAGACCTAAGCGGGGCAAGCCGCGCTGGCAATAACGCCGGCACGCTCCGTTCAGGCACGCCGTCCTAAAAAAAGCCTAGTGATTCGGGTGGATGGGACGCGTAAGGGCGGCGCACTGTGGACGGGACGATCTACGAGTTCGAGGCTATGCCGCGCGCCGCGTCCGCGCCCGCCCTTGCGCGCGCGCCGAATTCGAGCGTCTCGGGCGCCGGCGCCGAGCCGTTGGTCGGGATCATCCGCAACCCGCGCAGCCACCGCAACAAGGGCCGTCCGGCCGAGTTCGCCGACCGACCCAACGTGCTCACCCGGACCCCGCGGACGCGCGACGCCTTGCGCGAAGAGCTCGCCGACTTTGCGCGGCGCAAGATCGACTATCTCGTGGTCGACGGCGGCGACGGCACGGTGCGCGACGTCCTCACTTGCGGCGAGGCGACGTTCGCGGGCCGCTGGCCCAAGCTGATCGTGCTGCCCAAGGGCAAGACCAACGCGCTCGCGGTCGCGCTGCGGCTGCCCAACGTTTGGTCGCTGGCCGAAGCGCTCGACGCGGCGGCGCGCGGCAAGACTCGCCAGCAGCGGCCCCTGGTGGTCGAGCTGCCCGCCGACGCGCGCGACCGCGACGGCGCCCCCACCGCGCGGGTCCACGGGTTTATCCTCGGCGCGGGGGTGTTCACGATCTGCACTCAGGCGGCGCAACAGGCACACCGCCTGGGGGCGTTCAATAGCTTTGCGGTGCTGCTCACGATCCTCTGGGGGCTGTTCAAGACTTTCGTCGGACGCGCGGAAAATCCGTGGCGGGCGGGCACCGCGATGCGGCTTTGGGCCGGCCCGGAGCGGCGCGCGCTCCCGCACAGCCGGCATGGCGCGAAGGAGCGCCGCTTCCTTATGCTCGCCTCGACGCTCGACCGCTTCCCGCTCGGCACCCGTCCGTTCGGTCATTTGCACGACCAGCTGATGATCGCGTTGGTCGATGCGCCGCTCTGGCGGTTCCTCGCACTCCTCCCGCTGCTCGCGACGGGCTTTCACCGCGCTGGCCTGGCGCGCCACGGGATCCATCGCATCGGTCTCGACGACGAGCTCGGAATCGAGATCGACGATCGCTTCATTCTCGACGGCGAATACTTCCCAGCGGGCCGGTACGTTTTGCGCCAGGGGTCCCTGCTGCGCTTCGTCGTACCGTGAGCGGCGATGCCGCGTTGCACGACAGGGTCGAGGTCGCGTTGGCCCGGCCGGTGGTCCCGCCGATCCGCGCCTTTGCGGCGAAGCTGGCGCGCGACGCCGGCGCCCGGGCGGCGTTGTTCTACGGTTCGAACTTGCGCAGCGAATCGCTCGAAGGCGTGCTCGATTTCTACATCCTGACCCCGGGCGAGCCCGAGCGCGGCTTGTGGCCGCGGGTCAGCTATCACGAATTCACTGCGCCCGATGGGAGCGAGCTGCGCGCCAAGGTCGCGACGATGACCCTCGCGATGTTTGCCCGCGCCGCCTCGGGCGAGCTCGTCGACACCACAATCTGGGCTCGCTTCGTCCAGCCCAGCGGACTGGCTTGGGCGGCGGACGAAGCGGCAACGGACGAAGTGGTCGCAGCGGTGGCGCAAGCGGCGGTCACCGCCGCGCGCTTCGCGGTCGCGCTCGGGCCACCAGCCGGGACCGCCGAGGATTACTGGCGCGCGCTGTTCCAGGCCACCTATCGCGCCGAGTTCCGGATTGAGAAGCCCGGCCGCGAGAATGACATTCTCGGCGTCAATCGCCAGCATTTTGCCGGTCTGTTGCCGCTCGCGCTCGACGCGGGCGGAATTGCGTTCGAGCGCGAGGGAGACGTGGTCAAACCGCGCCTTTCGGCCGACACGCGCGTCTCGCTCCGCCGCCGCTGGGCCGTGCGGCGGCGGCTCGGCAAGGTTTACAGCGTCGTTCGCCTGGTCCGTGCCAGCACCACTTTCGATGGCGCCGCGCGTTATGCCGCGTGGAAGGTCGAACGCCACACCGGCGTGCCCGTCGTGGTGACCCCCTGGGTCGAACGGCATCCGGTGCTGGCCGCCCCCGGCGTGCTGTGGCGCGTGTGGCGCGCACGCCGCGAGCGCGAGCGTCCCGCGTGAGCCCCCCGGCGGCGCTGATCCTCGCCGGCTCGCGCCCCGGCGCGCCCGATCCGGTCGCCGCCAGCGAAGGCGTCGCGCACAAGGCGCTGACCGAGGTCGGCGGCGTGTCCATGCTCGAACGCGTCGCGCGGGCTTTGCGCGGGGCGGACATCGAGCGGATCGCGATCAGCGCCAACGGGGTCGAAGTGCTCGGCCTCGCCGACCGGCTGGGTCTGGAAGTGCTTCCGACCGGCAAGGGGCCCGCCGAGAGCGTCGGGATCGCGCTGCGCACGCTCGGCGCGCCGCTGCTCGTGACCACCGCCGATCACGCGTTGCTCGATCCGCAATGGGTCCGCGACTTCCTCACCGACGCGCCGCCCGGCTGCGACGTCGCGGTGCTGCTGGCGCGGCGCGAGGACGTCGAGGCGGCCGCGCCGGGCAGCCGGCGGACCTGGCTGCGCTTCGCCGACGGGGCGTGGTCGGGGTGCAATCTGTTTCTTTTCGCGAGCCCGCGCGCCGAAGTCGCGACGACGCTGTGGCGGCGGGTCGAGGCCGAACGCAAGCGGCCGTGGCGGCTGACCGCGCGGATCGGCTTCGCCACGCTCGCGCAGTACCTGCTCGGTCGCCTCGCGCTGGGCGAAGCGGTCGCGCGCCTCGGCCGCCGCAACGGCATCGAGGCGGCGATCGTGGCCGCGCGCGACGGGCTCGCCGCGGTCGACGTCGATCGTCCCGGCGACCTCGCGCAAGTGCGCGCGATCGTCGCGGCGCGGTCCTCCGAATGAACGAAAGCGTTTGCTTTTCCATGCCCGATTGCGAAATGGAGCGCTGCGCTCCGGCGGCCAGCATTTAGGAAAGCTCGCGAATGATCCCGATCAAGACCGCCGTCATCGGCGTCGGCAATTGCGCAAGCTCGCTCGTCCAGGGCGTCACCTATTACGCCCAGTCGAACAGCCGCGAAGGCCTGATCCACGACCGGATCGGCGGCTATGGCGCCGACGATGTCGAGTTCGTCCTCGCGGTGGACGTCGATGTGCGCAAGGTCGGCAAGGACTTGGCCGAGGCGATCTTCGCCGCGCCCAATTGCACCGCGGTGTTCCAGGCCGAGGTTCCCCCGACCGGGGTCAAAGTGATGATGGGCAAAGTGCTCGACGGCGTCGCCGAGCACATGACCGACCACGGTGACAAAGGTTTCCAGGTCGCTTCCGCGCCCGAGGCGAGCAAGGCAACGTTGATCGCCGCGCTCAAGGACAGCGGCGCCGAGGTGCTGCTCAACTTCCTTCCCGTCGGCTCGGAAGAGGCGACCGAATTCTACATGGAATGCGCGCTTGAAGCGGGCGTCGCGGTGGTCAACTGCATGCCCGTGTTCATCGCCAGCCGCCCGGAGTGGGAGAAACGCTTCCGTGAACGCCGGCTGCCGATCGTCGGCGACGACGTCAAGGCCCAGCTCGGCGCGACGATCGTCCACCGCGTGCTCTCCAGCCTGTTCGGCGCGCGCGGAGTCAAGGTCGGGCGCACCTATCAGCTCAATACCGGCGGCAACACCGACTTCATGAACATGCTCGACCGGCAGCGGCTGGGCAGCAAGAAGACCTCGAAGACCGAGGCGGTCCAGTCGATGCTGGCCGAACGCCTCGCCGACGAGAACATCCATGTCGGCCCGTCGGACTACGTGGCGTGGCAGAAGGACAACAAGCTGTGCTTCCTGCGGATGGAAGGCGAGCTGTTCGGCGGCGTGCCGATGAATCTCGAGCTGCGCCTGTCGGTCGAGGACAGCCCCAATTCGGCCGCGGTGGTGATCGACGCGATCCGCTGCTGCAAGCTCGCGCTCGAACGCGGTGAAGGCGGCGCGTTGGTGGGGCCGAGCGCGTTCTACTGCAAGCACCCGCCGCAGCAGTTCAGCGACGATGTCGCCGCGCAAATGGTCGAGGCCTATATCGGCGAGCCCGCGCTGGCGGCGGAGTAGTCCTCACGAAAGCGCGGGCATGGACGCGCTGATCATCGCCGCGGGCTATGGCTCGCGCCTGGCCGAGCTATCGCCATCGAAGCCGCTCACGCCGGTCTGCGGCGTGCCGCTGATCGAGATCGGGGTACGCCAGGCGATGGCCGCGGGCGTGACCCGCGTGGTGGTGGTGACCGGGCATGAGGCGACGAGGCTCGAGGCGTACCTCGCCGAGCTCGCCGAGAAGCTCGCGATCTCGATCGAATCCGCGCGACTGACCGACTGGAGCAGGCCCAACGGCTGGTCGGTGCTCGCCGGAACGGAGCGCATCGCCGGCAATTATCTGCTGCTGATGGCCGACCACATGTTCGACGCCGCGATCCTCGCGCGCCTGTCGACCCAGGCCGCGCCCGACCGCGGGGTGACGCTGGCGATCGACCGGCGCATCGACGATCCGCGGATCGATCCCGACGACGCCACTTGGCTGAGGCTGGACCGCGAGGGTTTCATCGAAGCGATTGGCAAGGCCGTCGTGCCTTACGACGCGGTCGATTGCGGCGCGTTTCTGGCCACGCCCGAGCTTAACGACGCCATCCGCGAGGCCATCGCCGGTGGTGCCGCGGGCAGCTTGTCGGAGGGGATGCAGCGGCTTGCCGACGCGCACCGCGCCGCGACGATGGACGTCGGCGCGGCTTGGTGGCTCGACGTCGACGATCCCCGCGCGCACGCCGTGGCCGAGGCCGAGGCGCCGGCGCAGATCCCCTGGCTCAGGGGTACTTCATCCTGACATGCGTGGTCAGGCCGGCCTTGGGGACGCTCAACCGCACCGAACGGAAAGCGGGCAGTCCGGCGACGGTCGAAGGATTGTTGGTGAAGCCGAAGCCTTCGGCCGGTAGCCCTAGCGCGCTGCGGTTGAGCTTCCGGTTGGCGTCCTCGTCGTGATAGACCGCGATCGCGTAAACGCCGGGCGCCGGGACGAACACGCACGCGCGCGTCACCGGCGCGCTCGCGGGAAGGCGGTTGTTCTTGATCGTCCCGCCCTTGGCGAGGAACTGGCGCGAATCATCGGGATAGACCGCGACGTTGACGAGGCCTCTGGCGTTGCGCAGGCCCTCGATCGCCACGGTCAGCCAAGTCTCGCTCGGTGTCCCGAGGCACCCGGCGGGAGCGGCCAGGGCCGGCGCGAACGCGGCGGGGGCCGCGAGCGCGACGAACGCGGCAAGGGCGTGGGCCGCGGCGCGGAGACGTCTCGGCTGAAACATGGCAAGAAAGTTCCCGATGATTGCGTCTGGCTCGATCGCGCGACCAAATAAGCGCATGCGCGTGCGGTTCAAGCGGCGGCGGATTCCCTCCGGCCACACTCGGGTTATAGCGAACCGGCCCGTGAATACGCGCTGAATTCGCGAGGCTAGGGCTTGAGCCAGCGGATCACCCGGGCAGCGCCGCGCGCCTCGCTCATCGCGCGCCGGTTGGATAGCCGCGAAACCAGACGCGCGAGGCGGCGCGCCGCCCACAACGGCCAGAATCTCCAGCCGGGACGTCCCCCGCCTTCACCGGCGACGACCTGCGCATCGGGCGTCGCCCGCCGTCTCAATGCGCGGGCGAACGCGGCAGGACCGCGCGCGGCGAGCAAATCGGCCAACGTCTCGGCATGATCGCGCGTCGCCGGATCGGCCAGCAAGGCGTTCTCCGCCGCGGCGAGGATCGGCTCGGGCGGCGCGGGCCAACCGCCCGGCTGCGGCCCGAAATATCGCGCGGTCAGAGCGAGCATCAGCGCCGCGCCGCGCTCCCACCCGCCGGCCCGCGCTGCGCCGCGGAACGCGGGCCAGTCGATCGTTTCGGCGGCGAGCAGGAAATGGATGTCGGCGAGCACCAGCGGTCCGCAATCGAGCCGATGGCCGTAAAGCGCGTGCACCATCAGGTGCGCCAGCAAGTCGGCGGGCGCCGGACAGCGCACGCGCGCTCCGCCGAGTTCGAGCGTTTCGCTGCGGGCGATCATCGCGACCGGGTCGAGCTGCGGCACCCGGTAGCCGCGCCGAGCCGGCAGATCGGTCAGGCGGTGATGCAGCTCGACCGCGGCCCCCAGTCGGTCGTGCCAAAGGGGCGGCAGATGCTTGTCCTCGCGCAACGCCTCGGCGATTGAGGCGGCGTCCGCGTCCGCCATCGCGAAGCCCGCCTCGCCCAGCACCCCTGCCGCGGGCAGCGCCTCGCGCTCGGGCACGAGCAAGTCGAGGTCGCGCATCGGGCGCAGCGCCGGCGCGGGATAATCGCACCACGCCAGCCGCGGTCCTTTCAAGGCCACGAAATCGATGCCCGCGGCGTCGAGGCGCTCTGCCGCCAGCCGCAGCGCGGCCGCTTGGGCCAGCGCGGAGATCGCTGCGGCGCGATGCGCGGCGCGCCAACGCCCGGCAATGTCGGCGGGAACCGCCCACCCCGGGCCTTCCATGCGCCAGGCCAGCAGCGGTTCGAGCCGATGCGCCGCGGCCATTGCGGCGACCGTCGGCCAATCCGCGTCCGCCTCGGGCGGCGAACCGCCGAGCATCGCCAGCAGCGCGCGCTTGGCGCGGGCGAGCGAGGCGCTCAAGCCGCGGCCGCGCGGGCCCGGCGCTCGACCACCCGGCCCTCGCCCATCCGCACGATCTGGTCTGCGCCTTCGGTCAGCGGGCCGCGATGGCCGACGATCAGCACTGTCATCCGCCCTTTGAGCCACGCCACAGCCGCGGCGATTGCCACCTCGTTGGCCGGATCGAGCGCGCTGGTCGGCTCATCGAGGATGAGCAGCGCCGGATCGCGCAGCAGCGCGCGGGCGAGCACGATGCGCTGGCGCTCGCCGCCCGAAAGCCGCCGGCCGGCGTCGCCGACCTCGCTGTCGAGTCCGTCCGGAAGCGCCAGCACGAACTCGGCCGAAGCGTCGCGCAGCGCCGCGGCGATGCGTTCGTCGCTCGCCTCGGGTGCGGCCCAGCGCAAGTTTTCGCGCACGCTGGCGTGGAACAGCACCGGTTCCTGCTGGACGTAGGCGACTTGCCCGCGCCACGCCGCGCGCTCGTCGGGCGCGATCGCGCGGTCGTCGAGCAGCAACGCGCCGTTGTCGGGCGCCAGCAAGCCGCCGAGAAGGTCGGCGATCGTGCTTTTGCCCGCGCCCGACGGTCCGACCAGCGCGGTGCTCGATCCCACCGCGAGGGTCAGGTCGACGTCCTCGATCGCCGCCGCGTCGCGGCCGGGATAGCGCACGGTGGCCCCGGCTAGCGCGATCGTCCGGCGCGGAGGTGCCAGCGTCGTGGAAGCGGCCGAGGGCTCGGCGGCCGCCTCGAGCCGGCGAGTGAGTGTCAGGACGTTGTCGAGCGCAGGCGCGGCGCTCGCCCAGTTCTGCCAGTGCTGCTGGACCGCACCGATCAGCGGCACCACCCGCGCGAACAGCGCGATGAGCGGCAGCAGCGTCAGCGACGGAACCTGCCAGCGCGCCACCGCGAGCCACACTCCGACCGCAAGCAGCGTCGCCGCGCCCAGCTGGAGCGCGGCCTGGCCGAGCGCGGCGGACCGCTGGTAGCCGAGGCGGCTGGCGGTCAGCTCGCGCTCGATGCCCGCGAGCGCGGCTTCGCTCCGTCCGGCGGCGGCGAAGCTCTTGACCAGACGCAGCGCGGCGAAGGTGTCGCCGACGAGCTCGTGGAGGCGCGCATACACCTCGGAAAGCGATTGCCCGAGCCGGTTGGCGCGGCGGCGCAGCGCGCCATACCCCAGCATCACCGCCGCGCCGCCGACGAGCGCGGCCAGCGCGATCGCAGGTGACAGAAGCAGCGCGGCGGCAAAGGCGGCGCCGAGCGCGAGCAACGCGGCAGCGAGCGCGGCCAGCTCGTGCGCCGCGAAGCCGACGCGGTCGATGTCGCCGATCAAGGCATTCTGGGCCTCGGCGCGGCGTTCGTCGCCGAGCGCGCGCCATTCCGCCCCGAGCAGCGCCGCCAGCGCGCGCCGGCGAAGCCCCTCGGATACCCGCCGCTCGATCCGGGCCGCCTGCGTCTGGCGCGCGACCTGGAGCGCGGAACGCACGGCGATCAGCGCGACGAACAGCCCCAGTAACGGCGCCAGCTCGCTCGGCAAACCGACGCGATGCGCGACTTCCGCGATGGCGCCGCCGGTCTGTTCCCCAGAGTTGATCGCCCCCAGCATCGGCACCAGCAGCAGGATTCCGACGCCTTCGCTCGCCGCGAGCAGCGCTGCGATCGAGACCATCGATGCGATCCGCCTCCACGACACAAGCTGGAGCAATTCGCCCAAGCGCGATTCGGGCGGCGAGGCGGCCATCGCGACGGTCATACGGCGTTTCGGCCCTCGACGAAATCGACGAAGCGCGCGGCCTGGATGGCGCGCGGGATGCCGCCCTGGCGAGGATAATGCTCTTCGGGCTCCCACGGGGTGGCGGCGGGCCACTCGCGCAGCAAGCGGCGGACTCGGTCGCCGTCGATCAGCTCACCGAGCCACGGGTGACGCTCGATCCGCTCCGCTTCGGCGGCAAGGTCGGCCACGCACGGGGTCAGGCGGGCGTGCCAGTCGACCTGGAAGCGGCCATAGCGCGGATTGAGCCGCTGGCCCTCGGGCAGCTTGCCGACCGCCATCCGCTTGGCCAGCCAGCGTTGCTGTCCGCCGCTGACGAATTGGCGCGTCGGCAGCCCCACGCAAAACTCGATCAGCGGGCGATAGGCCGCGACATCGCGCTGGCGCACGCCATAGACTTGCTCGAATCCCTGCCAGATCTCCGCGCCCTCGATGTCGCAGCCATGGTAAGTCGCCTCGATGTATTCGTCGCGGCTGGCGAACTGTAGGCGGGCGCGCAGCCGGGCGTCGCGGCCCTGCCGCGCAATCAGGCCGAGGCGTTCGACCGCTTCGGGCCGGAGCACCGAATTCCAGCTCTGGACGGTGCCTCGATGCGGATGAACCAGCCGCCTCGCGGCGCTGGCGAGGCGATCGGGCAACATCGGCACGAGGCTCAGCGCGGCCAGCTTGCGCCACCAAGGCCGAGGATCTCCGCGCCGGTCGCGCAAGGTCTTGGACAGTTCGATCCAGTGGCCCCGAACGAGATCCTCGCGATACGACCAGCTGCCGTCCATGCTGTAGCTGCCGTTTCCGAGCTCGGCGTGAAGCAGCCAGTCGCAGCCGCGCTCGCGCGCCATCCGCCAAATCCCGTGATAGGCCTGGTAGTTGATCAGGTGACCCGGCGCATTGCTCATCGCCACGAACATCTCGCGTTCAGCGGTGTCGAACCCGCCGCCCGGGTTTTCGGTGAAATGCGGGCGCAGCCGCGGATGCATCGCGGCGAAGGCCTGCACGAACGGCCGCTCGTCACCCATCAGATCGGGTGGGACGATTCCGTCCCAGTCGGCATGCGGCACGAACGTGAACGTATCGAGCGTCTCGTTGGGCCGCAGCTGGCGGAGAAGGTGCGCAGCGATGAGCGGCGAATCGAGCCCGCCCGAAAGCTTTAGGCCCGGCCGCGCGGCATGACGCAGGGCCTTGCCCGCCGCCTCGCCGAGCAGGGCGTCGGCCGCTTCGACATAGTCTTCGTCGCGCTTCAAGCGAATGCGCGGCAGGTCGAGCGGATCGTACCACCGCTCGACCATCGGTTCACGGGCGGCTCCCGGACAAAGCTCGACAACCGTGCCTTGCGGGACACGCTTCACGCCCTTGTACCAACCTTCCTCGTCGAACCGGAAGTTGTTCATCAGGCTGTCGAGCACGCGTTGGCGATTGAGCTCGGCGGGGAAGCCCGCGGCGAACAGCGCGCGGGGGACCGACGCGGCCATGATCGCGTCGTCGCCGACGGCATAAGCCAATGGCGCCGCGCTCCACGGGCTGCGCGAAAGCCGCATCGAGCCATCGGGGCGCAACGCGATCGCGCAATACGAGCCGACGATGCGCGCGTCGGCGCGCGAGCCCCAGCGAGCTATCGCCTGCGCGTAGAGCGCGGGCCAGTCCCCGGCCGAATGGCCGAGCGCCCCCGCCAGCTCGGCGTCATTGTCGATCCAACCGTGAAACAAGACCAGGCCGTCGTCGGGGCCCTTGGCGGGCCGCCAACCGCGCTTGGGACGGGACGGACGCGGGCCATCGAGGCACCAGAATGCGGCCTCGCCAATGAGCGCCGCATCGGCGGGGACACCCGCGAACAGACCCAGCGACAACCCGACGCGCGACAAATCCGGCGCCGTTCTTCCACCGCGCCCGCGCCATGCAGCTATCATGTCCTAGCGCGTTTCACCCCGAAACCGGGTGCGCTGGACGAATTCAGGATTTCGCCGGGTTCTGAACGGTGATGGGATTGCTCTGGGCCCGCACGTCGGCGATCCGCCCGAGGCGAACGAGCCGCGGCGCGGCCCACGCGTCGGGGGTTGCCAGCCTCGCGGCTTGAGAGCTCAACACTGGCTTCGTCATTCCAAGCTCCACCGAGTCACCTAATTTAAGGGCGACTTACATGACTGCGGCGCGATTCAATAGCCGAAAATGCAGCAACCGCGAACGGGCGTCGGGGCGAGACGCCCACGCCTAATCCGCGCAGTGCGGCCTAATTCCCATGCCGCACGGCCTTCGTTGCCGCGAACAGCGGGACGTGCGGCCCGGCGCTCGCGCCGATCAGTACTTCGCCCTCGCGCACCACCCAGGCGTGGAGATCGTCGAGCCCGCCGCGCCGCGCGCCCGGGGTGACCCCGATGACCAACGTCGCGCCGAGGCCGCGCTGTACGAGCAGCCAGTGCAGCGCGATCGCCCGCGGAAGGCACTTGCTCTCGCCCGGCAATCGCGCGGCGCCGCGCTCCACCGCGCGCGCCAGACGCCGGGCGGTGAGATTGCGCGCGAGTCGCAGCGTGTCGTCGCCGGTTTCGGGCGTCACCGGCCGTCCGAGGCCATGCCGCCAGCGGCCGAACGGAACCCACCGGACCAGCCCACGGGCAACGATCAACAGCGCGGCCGCTTCGAGCGTGACGGCGCGCGCGGCCCAGCGCTCGCGCGCACGCATCGTCGGGTCAGTCCGAGACCAGCAGGCCGGACTCGCCGAGCTCGGCGAGGAAGGCATCGACGTCGGCGGCGATCGCTTCGCGCGGGGCGCCATAGCGTTCGGCGAGATCGGCCACGACGCCGTCGCGATCACGGGTCCCGTCGAGCAACTCCCAAACCGCGCGCGCGGTGCCTTGCAACGAGAAGAAATCGCCGCTGTCGAGGTTCATCACCACCGCCTCGTCATCGATCCGGGTCTCGACGAACCGCGCCGCGTCCTTGGCCAGCCTGCCGCTCATCGCCGTTCCGCGCCGAGGATGTGATCGGCGGCTGCGGCGACGCCCTCGGCAAACCGCGCGGGATCGAACGGCCGGGCGAAGCGGCGCATCGTGATCCGCGAGGCGAGCGCGGCGAGCTCGGCGAAGCGGTCGGCCCGCGCCGCGCGGCGCGCCGCGAGCCACAGCTGGGCAGTGTAGTGATCGTCTTGGAGCCGCTCGATCCGTTCGCCCCCGGAGATCGGCACGAACGCGCAGCCGTCGCCGGTCTCGAGGAAGATCAACTCGGCGAGCGGAAGCGGTTCGGCGATTACGCCCGCTGGCGGATCGACGTAGTGCTTGGCGTAATCGTCGGCGACCAGCTCGCCCGTGCGCACCCCGGCCAGCGCCGCTCCCTCGGGCCACAGCTTGAGCCGCTTGTGCCCGGGCAGGCAGGTCGGCGGGCCGTCCGCCGCGAGCTCGAGCAGCAAGGTGTCGTCGCAAAACTGCGCGAAGCCCGCTTTGGCCAGCGCAGCGACGAGCGTCGACTTGCCCGCGCCCGTCGGGCCGGTGAAAGCATAGACCCGCCCCTCGTGCGCGACCGCCGAGGCGTGGAGCGGAAACAGGCCGTTGAGCGCGGCGACCGCGGCGTAGATCGTGCCGTGAAGCCACAACTGGACATGGCGCGGATCGGCGTCGGGGAGACCTTCGATCGTGATACCCTCGCCGGGGCGATAGGCGAAGGCCAGGTCATCGACGCCACGCATCACGAACGCGTCGCCGGCAAGGCAATGCGCGCCCGCGGGCACCTCCACCCCGTCGATGTCGTGGGCAACGGCGCCTTCGCGCACGCGCGTCTCGCGCGCCATCAGCGCCATGGCAGGGTGCGTCGGGGACGCAGCGAGAGCGGTCGTGGCCACGGCTCGCGACTCTAGGGGCGGGGCCGCGTCGCGGTCAATCGCGGGACAAGCCCGGGCAATGGCCCGAAACGGTGCATCGCGCACGACATCCGGTGTGGAAAACGCGCCGCCGCGCGCTTGTTCGGTCGTTCGCTGGTGGTAACGCCAAGGCCGACATGACCTTCCCGCTCATTGCTCCGTCGATCCTGTCCGCCGATTTCGCGCGGCTCGGCGAGGAAGTGCGCGCGATCGATGCCGCGGGTGCCGACTGGATCCACATCGACGTGATGGACGGCCACTTCGTCCCCAACCTGACGATCGGCCCCGCGGTGATCGAGGCACTCCGCCCGCACACCGCCAAGCCGTTCGACGTCCACCTGATGATCGCGCCGGTCGATCCCCTGCTCGAAGCGTTTGCCGCGGCGGGCGCCGACTGGATCACCGTGCATCCCGAGGCCGGTCCGCACACGCACCGCACCGTCCAGGCGATCAAGGCGCTGGACAAGCGCGCGGGGATCGCGCTCAATCCCGCGACACCCGCGAAAATGCTCGACTACCTGATCGATGAGATCGACCTCGTGCTGGTGATGAGCGTCAATCCCGGTTTCGGCGGCCAGAGCTTCATTTCGAGCCAGCTCCGCAAGATCGAGGCGGTGCGCAAGATGATCGACAAGTCGGGCCGCGACATCCGGCTCGAGGTGGACGGCGGGATCGACGCCGCGACCGCGGAGCGCGCGGTGGCCGCGGGCGCCGACGTGCTCGTCGCCGGGACCGCGAGCTTTCGTGGCGGTGCCGAGCATTACGCGGCCAATATCGCCGCGTTAAAGGGTTTGTGACGGGGTGGCGGAGCGTGGCGATGTCGAGCTTTTGCCGCGTCCCGCTTCGCACGAGCGCCCGGCGATGACGTTCGCCGCTTCGAGCGCGGGCGATGCCGCGCAAATTGCCGCCGAGCCCGAGAGCCCGGGCGAGCTGATCGAGCCCGGCCGCGCGCTGGCGCTGGCCGATTTCGCGCCGCCCGCGCTCGGCGCCGGCGAGCGGCTGCTGCGGCTCGCTTATCGTCTCGGAATACCGGGCACCGCGCTTCAGGCGCCGTTCCGCAAGCCCGCCAAGCCGCGCTTGCTGGCGACGGTCAGCAATCCGCTGCCCGGCTCGCGCGCTGCCGGCCAGGCGCTGCGCGCGGGGTTTCTGACGGTTCATGGCGGCCGAATCGCGCTCGCCGATATCGACTACGCCAGCCGCACGATGGCGCCGCCGTTCGAGCGCGCGGTCCACGCGTTCCGCTGGCTCGACGACCTCGAGGCGAGCGCCCCGCGCGAAGCCGCCGCGCCGCTCGCCGAACGGCTGCTCGGGGCGTGGCTCGAGGCGCACCGGCAGCCTTCGAAAGCACCCGCGTGGAGCGTCGCCAACACCGGCCATCGTCTGCTCGCATGGCTGGTCCACGCGCCGCTACTGCTGTCAGGGCGCGACAAGGCGTTCCGATCGAGGACGCTGGCGACGATCGCGCAGACCGCGCGCTGGCTCGACCGCAACGTCGGCAAGGCCGACGACCGGCTGGGCGAAGTCGCGGGCTGGTGCGGAATCGTCGCCGCGGGTCTCCTCCTCCCCGAGGGCAAGCCGCGGCGGCTTTACGGCGAGGCCGGGCTGATCCGCGCGCTGGGCGAGCTGGTCGGCGACGACGGCGGGGTGCTGTCGCGCTCGCCGCTCGGCCAGATCGAGGCGATCGGCCTGCTGGTGCGGCTGACCGCGTGCTATCGCGCGACGCGGCGCGACCCGCCGGAGGCGATCCCGACGATGCTCGGCGTGCTCGTCCCGCCGCTGCTCGGCGTGCTTCACAGCGACGGCGGGCTGGCCAACTGGCAGGGCGCGGGCGCGATCGAGGCCGAGCGGATCGCCGCGCTGGTCGCGGCCAGCGGGGTGCGTGCCCGGCCTCTGCGCGATGCGCGCCAATGGGGATACCAGCGTGTCACCGCGGGGCCGCCGCGCAGCGCCACGGTGCTGGTGGTCGACGCCGCCCCGCCGCCGCTGGCCAGGCACGCGCGCGACGGCTGCGCCTCGACGCTCGCGTTCGAGCTGTCGGCGGGCGCGCAGCGGCTGATCGTCAACTGCGGCGGAGCGGCGTTCGCAGGGGGCGCGATTCCCATTCGCCTCGCTCAGGGCCTGCGCGCCACCGCCGCGCACTCGACGCTGGTGCTCGACGACAGCAATTCGACCGCGGTGCTGATCGGCGGCAAGCTCGGCGCGGGCGTCAGCGAAGTCGAGCTCGACCGCCGCCAAATCGCGGGCGATGGAGGAAAGGGCGCGACGCGGATCGAGGCGAGCCACGACGGCTACGCCGCGCGGTTCGGCCTGACTCACCGCCGCATCCTGATGCTGCGCGACGACGGTGGCGAGCTGCGCGGCGAGGACTTGCTGGTCCCGGTGGGACGCCGCGCCAGGCGCGCCAAGGTCGGCTTCGCGTTGCGCTTCCATCTCGGGCCGAACGTATCGGCGCACCTGTCCGACGACCGCCAAGGCGTCGCGCTGGCGCTTGCCGACGGCAGCCATTGGCAGTTCCGCTCGGGCAGTGACGCTGCGAAAGTCGCGCTCGACGACAGCTTGTGGATCGACGGACAGGGACGGCCGCAGGGCGCGCGGCAGATCGTCGTGTCGGGCCTGGTGTCGCGCGGCGGCGGCAGCTTCGCCTGGCTGTTCAAGAAAATGAGCTGAGATGAGCGACGTAGTGATCCGCCGCGCGCTGCTCTCGGTATCGGACAAGACGGGGCTCGCCGAGCTCGGCCGCGCGCTGACGGAGCATGGGGTCGAGCTCGTCTCGACCGGCGGAACCGGCAGGGCCTTGCGCGACGCCGGGCTGACGGTGCGCGACGTGTCCGAGCTGACCGGCTTTCCCGAGATGATGGACGGTCGGGTGAAGACGCTTCACCCGATGGTCCACGGCGGGTTGCTGGCGGTTCGCGACGACCCCGCGCACGCCGCCGCGATGGCCGAGCACGGCATTGGTGCGATCGACCTGGTGGTGGTCAACCTCTACCCGTTCGAAGCGACCGTGATGAAGGGCGCGAGCCGCGACGAGGTGATCGAGAACATCGACATCGGCGGCCCGAGCATGGTCCGCTCGGCGGCCAAGAACCACGCGTTCGTGACGATCGTCACCGATTCCGCCGACTACCCCGCGCTAGTCGCCGAGCTCGAGGCCAACGACGGCGCCACTGGCCTCGAGTTCCGCAAGAAGCAGGCGGCGCGCGCGTTCGCGGCGACCGCGGCGTACGACGCGATGATCAGCCAGTGGTTCGCGTTCGCCGACCAGCGCGAGCTGTTCCCCGAGATGCTCGCCGTCAACGGCCGCCGCGTCAACGAGCTGCGCTATGGCGAGAACCCGCACCAGCGCGCCGCGCTTTACACCCCCGCAGGCCCGCACGGCCGCGGCATCGCCCAAGCCGAACAAGTGCAGGGCAAAGACCTGAGCTACAACAACTACGCCGACGCCGACGCCGCGCTCGAGCTCGCCGCCGAGTTCCGCGGCCAAGCGCCCGCCGTGGTGATCGTCAAGCACGCCAACCCGTGCGGGGTCGCGCAGGCGACGACGCTGCTTGAAGCGTGGCAAGCCGCCTTGGCATGCGATTCGGTCTCGGCGTTCGGCGGGATCGTCGCGGTCAATGCCCCGCTCGACGGCGCGACCGCCGAAGCCATTTGCGAGATATTCACCGAAGTCGTGGTCGCGCCCGACGCCGACGGGGATGCGCGCGCCGCGTTCGCGAAAAAGAAGAACCTGCGCTTGCTGCTCACCGGCGACTTGCCCGATCCGCGCCGCGGCGGGCTGGCGATCAAGCCGATCACCGGCGGGCTGCTGGTTCAGTCGCGCGACAACGGCGCGATCGTCGCTGCCGAGCTCAAGGTCGTGACCCGCCGCGCCCCGACCGAGCAGGAGCTGCGCGATTGCCTGTTCGCGTGGACCGTGGCGCGCCACGTCAAGTCGAACGCGATCGTCTATGCCAAAGACGGCATCACCGCGGGGATCGGCGCGGGGCAGATGAACCGGCGCGATTCGAGCCGGATCGCCGCGATGAAGGCGGCCGAGGCGGCAGAGGCGCATGGCTGGGCCGAGCCGCGCACGGTCGGCTCGGCGGTCGCCTCGGACGCGTTCTTCCCGTTCGCCGACGGGTTGCTGGCGGCCGCCGCGGCGGGCGCGACCGCGGTGATCCAGCCGGGCGGCTCGATCCGCGACGACGAGGTGATCGCCGCGGCCGACGAAGCCGGGCTGGCAATGGTGTTCACCGGAATGCGCCACTTCCGGCACTGAAGCTTCAGCCGCGCTCGAGCTCTGCATCGCTGCGCATTCCGCGCCAGCCGAGCAGCAGCACCGCGGCGCACAGCGTCAGGATCACGCTCCACGCGACCCACGGCGAGTGGTTGTAGAGCCACACCCCGATCGCCGGCGCGACGATATAGGCGGCGCCGTTGACCGCCGCGACGATCCCCGCCGACTGGCCTTGCTCGGCGCGGCTCACCGCGAGGCTCGCCCCCGCGGTGAACCCCGGCCGATAAAGCCCGAACCCGAGCGAGGCGAGCGCGAAGCCGACCGCGGTGGTGTGCAAATCGGTGCCGAACGCGATCACCAGCGTTCCAGCGGCGGCCAGCGCCATCCCCCACAGCGCCGCGCCGCGGGGTCCGAGGTGGAGCATCGGGATCAGCCCCCATTGCGCGAGCAGCGTGGCCACCGCACCACTCATCAGCACCAGCCCGATCGGCCCCGCCCCTGCGTCGGGGTCGCTTCTCAGGCCGAGCCGGTCGAGCAGGAGGAAGCCGATGATCCCCAGCACCATCGCCTGCGCGTGGCCGCCGAGCAGCCCGGTCATCAGCCACGGGCGCAATCGCGGATCGCGCCACGAGATGCGCTTCGGCTCGATCCTCACCGCTTCGGCGCCATAGGCGTCGACCGCCGCGCGCTCTTCCTCGTCAGGATGCCCGTGCATCCGGCGCGAGTTCGACGAGGCGCTGAACGGCACGGTCATGATATCGCCGCGGCCGGCGAACTGCGGATCGTCATCGGGCAGCCGCAACCGCAGCGCGACCAGCACCAGCACCGCGAACAGCGCGAACGAGAAGAACGGGCTGACCAGACCCGCGCCCGGCAGGATCAGGAACGGCGCGAGCGCGGGGCCGAGCACGGTGCCGAGCCCGAAGCTCGAAGTGATCAGGCTCAGCGCCTGGGTGCGCTCGGCACGGCTCGTCCGGCTCGCGACATAGGCCTGAACCGCGGGCGGCGCGGCCGATCCGAACCCGCCGTAAAGCGAGCGCGCGGCGGCGAACAGCAGCATCGTCGTCAGCAGCCCGAACGTGCCCGAAAGGCCACCGAGCAGCACCAGCCCGCACAGCGTGAACGACGAGATGAAGCCGAGCAATCCGATCGCCATCATCGCCTTGCGCCCGCGCTTGTCGGAGCGGCGCGCCCACATCGGGGCCATCGCCATCCACAGCAGCGCCGACCACGAATAAGCGAGGCTGATCGCGAAATCGGGCACCTGAAGCCGCGTGCCGATCGAGGGCATTACGCTCTGCATCGCCGTGTTGCCCGCGGCGGTCACCAGCATGACCAGGAACAGCAGCGCCATCCGGTCGCGCGGCAGGCGCACGTTCGGCGTGTCGGCGGCGAAAGGCGCGGGCGACACAGAGGTCAGCTCGGCGGCAGGGCCGGGATCGTCGAGCGCGCTCATTGGAACGGCCGGTTAGGCGCGGTGCTCGCCGCTTGCAATGGCGCGCCGAATTTGCCACGGCGCGCATCTTCCGGCCGGCCCCGCCCGGCGAAAGAGATCAGCCCTTTTCATGCACTCCACCAGGACCGCGCCGGCGCCGCTCGCCCAACGGATCAAGCGTAAGGTCGTTCGGGGCGCCGAAACCTTCCTCGGCCCGTGGGGCGTGTTCTTCAAGGGCTTCGTCAAGCACCCGGTAATGGTCGGGTCGATCATCCCTTCGTCGCGCTTCACGATTCTCAAGATGCTCGCGCCCGTAAAATGGGACGAATGCCGGCTATTCGTCGAGTACGGCCCCGGGGTCGGCACGTTCTGCGCCCCCGTGCTCGAGCGGCTGCGCGGCGACGGCGCGCTGATCGTGATCGACACCAATCCCGACTTCGTCGAGTACCTCCAGAAGACCATCCGCGACAGCCGCTTCACGGCGGTGCTGGGCTCGGCCGCCGACGTCGAGGAGATCGTCCGCGCGGCCGGCCACGACCATGCCGACTATGTGCTGTCGGGGCTGCCGTTCTCGACGCTGCCCGACGGCGTGGGCCCCGCGATCGCCGCATCGACGCATCGCGTGCTGCGGCCCGGCGGGGCGTTCCTGGTCTATCAGTTCAGCGCCGCGGCGCGCGACTTCATGGCGCGCCACTTCACCCGCATCGACCAGGGCTTCGAGCTGTGGAACGTGCTGCCGGTGCGGCTGTTCTGGGGCTGGAAGGACTAAAGATTTCCCCTCCCGCGTGCGGGAGGGGAGACTTCACGCAAACGTTTCGTCCAGGCTCTCCTTGCCGGGCCCCGCGAGCTGGCGGTGGATCGCGGCGAGGATGCCGATGAAATAGAGCACCGCGAGCGCGGTCAGCGTGCTTGAGACGACCGCGGCGAGCACCCGCTGGGTCTCGCCCGAGCTGACGATCGCGAGAACCAGACCGACGAGCAGCATGATCACCCCCAGCACCACGAGGAACAGGATCATCGCCAGCACCACGAACCCGATGATCCGCCAGAAATTCCCTTGGGTAAGCGTCCATGAGCGCCTGAGCGCCGCGATCGGATTGCGCTGGCCTTCGACCGCGACGATCGGGGCGACCAGGATCAGGCGCATCGCGGCGTAGACCGCGAAGGCGAACCACACGATCGCGACGACCGCGGCGAGCGCGGGCGCCGCGACCGCAGCCAAGCCGATGGTCAGCCCGCCGACCAGGCTCAGCGCCAGCACGAACAGGATCTGCGCCGCGAGGTACGGCAGCAGGCCGCCCAGCCCCGCGCGGATCGCCTCGCTCACGGTCGGCCGGCTGCGGTCGCGCATCAGCGTCAGGATCGAGAGGATGCCGACGACCTGGAGCACCGAGCTCAGCGCGATCAGCCACCACGCGTCGGTATAGAACGCGGACAGCGCCGCCATCATCTGCTCGCGGCCCATCCCCGGGGTCATTTCGGGCTCGCCCATGAAAACGCTCAAGGCGAGGCTGGGGAGGAGGAAGAACACCCCGGCGAGCACCAGGAACATGTCGCGGTTGGCGGCGACGAGGCCGGTGGCCTCTTTCCATGCCGCGTTGCTGTCGAGCTTGGCCATCGCGCGGTTCACCCCTGACGTTGTCGCGCCGCTTGATAAGCCGCGCGTTTGGCTTCACGCAAGCCGCCGCCGATGCCTGTCCCCGACCCATCCTTCCCCGACCCCTTGGAATGGCGCGCCTCGCCCGAGCCGGTCCCCTACCGCGACGCGCTCGAGGCGATGACCGAGCGCAACGCGGCGATCCACGCGGGCATCGCGCCTGAACTGGTCTGGCTGCTCGAGCATCCGCCGGTCTACACCGCCGGGACCAGCGCCGCGCCGGGCGAGCTGCTCGACCCGCGCTTCGAGGTGGTCGAAGCCGGGCGCGGCGGACGCTACACCTATCACGGCCCCGGGCAGCGGGTGGGCTACGTCCTGCTCGACCTCACGCGCCGCGCCCGCGACGTACGCGGCTTCGTTCACGCGCTCGAAGGCTGGGTGATCGCGACGCTGGGCGATTTCGCGGTCGAGAGCTGGCGCGCCGAAGGCCGGATCGGCATCTGGACCCGCGATGTCGATGGGCGCGAGGCGAAGATCGGCGCGATAGGCGTGCGGATCCGGCGGTGGGTGACGATGCACGGGTTTTCGGTCAACCTCGACCCCGACTTGTCGCATTTTTCGGGGATCGTCCCGTGCGGGATCGAGCAGTTCGGCGTCACCAGCCTGGCGCGGCTGGGCAAGACGGTTGCGCGCGAGGCGTGGGATGAGGCATTGCGCGCCCGCGCCGGCGACTTCTTCGCCGCGCTGGAACGGCCCTGTCCGAAACAAGTAGCCCCCACGGAGACGGCTTGATGGTTCGCATCGCTATCCTCGCGCTGACAGCGCTGGCGCTCGCCGGGTGCGACCGCGCGAGCAACGACGAGCGCGAGCGCGCGGCGGGGCAGATCCTGCCCGGATCGGCGAGCGACGCGATGCTCCAGACCGACCGCCTCCAGGCCGAAGCGCCGCTGGCCAAGCCCGCGGCCAAGGGCGTGGCGGGCGCTGACGCTCGCCCGGGCGCCTCGCCCGCCGCCGCCGCGAGCAGCGCGCCCGAGACGCCCGCGCCCGCCGCCGAACCCGCCGCGCCGACGCCCGAAGCAACCCCGCAGGCGACTCCGACCGCCACGCCCTGAGGCTACTCCTCGCCGAGCAGCCGCCGCGCGAGCTTGAGGTGCGGCTGGTCGAGCATCTGCCCATCGAGCGAGACCACGCCGGCATCGGGCTCGGCGGCAAACGCCGCGACGATCGCGCGCGCCCCGGCGAGGTCAGCCTCGCTCGGGGTAAACGCGGCGTTGATCACCGCGACCTGGCCGGGATGAATCGCGAGCATCCCCGAAAAGCCGTCGGCGCGCGCCGCGCGGGCGAACCGCGCCAATCCCTCTTCATCGCGGAAATCGGCGTGGAGCGTGTCGATCGCGGGAATTCCGCGCGCGTGCGCGGTGAGGAGGACGGTCGCGCGGACCATCCGGAAGGTGTCGCTCCAGTTGCCGTCATCGCCGTGCTTGCGGCTCGCCCCGATCGCCGCCGACAAGTCCTCGGCGCCCCACATCAACCCGGCGAGGCGCGGCAGCGAGGCCTCGACGTACGCCGGGATCGACAACGCCGCCGCCGCGGTCTCGCTCACCAGCGGGGCGATCCGGGTGGTGCCGGTGGGCACGCCGTGGCGCTGTTCGAGCTCGTAAAGCTCGGCGGCAACTTGCTGTAGTCCGGCCGGGCCCGCCGCCTTGGGCAGGACGATCCCGTCGGGCCGGGCCGGCATCACCGCGACGAGGTCGTCGCGCCAGAACGCGCTGTCGAGCGGGTTGATCCGCACCCACCGCGCGAAGCGGGCGCCCCCGACGACGGGCGTGTCGCGATGCGCGGCAAGCCATTCGGCGGCGAGCTCGCGGGCGGCGGGCTTGGCGGGCGCCGCGACCGAATCCTCGAGATCGACGATGATCGCGTCGGCGCCGAGGTCGGCGGCCTTGCTCAGTTTCTTCTCGCTGTCGCCGGGGACGAACAGCCACGACCTGAGGTTCATTCGGCCGCCTCCGCGGTTGCCGCCATTGCCGGATAGTCGATGTAGCCCTCGGGCCCCGGCAGGTACCAGCTCTTGGGCACGTTGAGATTGGGCGCCCACTCGGCGCCGACGCGGATGCGCTCGGCGAGGTCGGGGTTCGAGATGTAGGGCCGCCCGAAGCTCACCGCGTCGCACCGCCCGGCGGCGATCTCGGCCTCGGCGCGGGCCGCGTCGTAGTCGCTGTTGAGCACCAGCGCGCCCGAATAAAGCGTGCGGATCAGCGGGTTCTGTTTGGGCACGTCGGTTTGGCCGAAGGTGCCGTCCGGCCCCGGCTCGCGCAGCTCGAGGAAGCCGATCTTCAAGTCCTCGAGCACGCGTGCCGCCTCGCCGAACACCGAGGGCGGGTCGCTGTCGTCGGCCCCCTGCGATTCGCCGTTGGGCGAGAGCCGGATCGAGACCCGGCCGGGATCGCCCCACTCCTCGATCAGCCGCTCGAGCACTTCGCGCATCAGCCGCACGCGGTTCTCGGGCGGGCCGCCGTAAGCGTCGTCGCGATGGTTCGTCCCGTCGCGCAGAAACTGGTCGATCAAGTAGCCGTTGGCGCCGTGAAGCTGGACCCCGTCGAACCCGGCTTCGCGGGCGTTGCGCGCGGCGCGGCCATAGTCGTCGACGATCCGCGGCATCTCGTCGAGCCGCAGCGGGCGCGCCGGCTCGTAAGGCTTGCGCCCGGTCGGGGTGTGCGCGGGCCCCGGCCCGGTGGTCGCCGAGGCCGAGACCGGGGTCCCGCCGCCGAGGAAGTCCGGGTGGACCAGCCGTCCCATGTGCCACAGCTGGAGCACAATCCGCCCGCCGGCGGCATGAACCGCCTCGGTCACCGGCTTCCACCCTTCGACTTGCGCCGCGTTCCAGATCCCCGGTGCGGCGGGCCAGCCGAGTCCCTCGACGCTGATCCCGGTCGCTTCGGAGAGGATCAGCCCGGCGCCGGCGCGCTGGCGATAGTATTCGGCCATCATCGCGTTAGGGACCGAGCCCGGGTCCGAGCGGCCACGGGTCAGCGGAGCCATGACGATGCGGTTGGGCGCTTCGATCGCGCCGAGGCCGAGGGGCTCGAAAAGCTTTTCGTGCAAGATGGCGTCTCCGGCCGAAATAAAGCGCTGTGAAAGCGCCTCGCGGTGCGGCTAGGGCAAGGCCATGGCGAAGGCAACCGGGGCCGCTGACAACGCACGCGAGCGCCCGCGCTGGGTCTATCTCGCCGCGCTGCTCGGCGGCAACTTCGCGCTCGCGCTGGGGCCCTGGTCGGTGCGGCTGGCGGACAGCGGGCCGATCGCGGCGGGGTTCTGGCGGCTGGCGCTGGCGATCCCCCTGCTCGCGGTGCTCGCGCGCCGCGACGACCAGGCGCTCGCCGGGTTCGGCCGTGTGACTTGGGCAGCGATCGTCGCGGCGGGCGTGCTGTTCGCGCTCGATCTGGCCAGCTGGCACGTCGGGATCGGCCAGACCCGGCTGGGCAACGCGACGCTGTTCGGCAATTCGGGCAGCCTGATCCTGATGGCGTGGGGCATCGTCGCGATGAAGCGCGGGCCCCGCGCATTCGAAGCGCTGGCGATCCTCGCCGCGCTGACGGGCGCGGCGATCCTGATGGGCCGCAGCCTGCAAATCGACACGCGCAGCCTGGTTGGCGACCTGCTGTGCGTGCTCGCCGGGTTTTTCTATGCGTTCTACATCCTGCTGCTGCAGGGAGCGCGCGCGCGGCTCGGCAACTGGAGCCTGCTGACCTGGTCGAGCCTGGCCGGCGCGCCGGTGCTGCTCGCGCTGGCGCTGTTCTTCGGCGAACCGATCTGGCCGCACGCGTGGTGGCCGCTGGTCGCGCTGGCGCTGGGCAGCCAGGTGATCGGCCAGGGCCTGCTGGTGTGGTCGCTCAAGCATTTTCCTCCGCTCGTCGTCGGGGTCGCGCTACTGACCCAGCCCGCGGTCTCGGTGATCGTCGGCTGGTTCGCGTTCGGCGAGGCGATTGGCTGGATCGACGCGGGGGGGATGGCGCTGGTCGCGCTGGCGCTGGTGCTGGCGCGGATCGGCGACCAGCCCGCGGCGCGGGGGATGCGCGCGGCGGCGGTAGGCGAAGGCTCGACGCTCCGCCCCGCCTCCGATACCAGATGAAATAAATTCGAAGGGGAGAACGCGCGATGAAGCACTGGGTCCTGGCCGCCTCGGCACTCGCGCTGGCCTCGTGCGCGACGATCGTGCCCCGCACGGAGCCGCCTGTTTCCGTGGCGAGCACCGCCGACGCGCGGTTCGCGGGAATCGCCCAGCGCTACATCGGCTCGCTAACCCGGGTTTCGCCGGTCGAGGCGACGGGGCTCGGAGAGCATGCCTACGACGACAATCTGCCCGACATAACCGCCGCGGGCCGCGCCGCGCGCGAGGCCGAATGGCGCGCGATCCTGGGCGAGCTGGCGCGCCTGAATCGCGGCGGCCTGAGCCGTGACAACCAGGTCGATCTCGCGCTGCTCGACAACGAGCTGCGCTACAAGCTGTGGCAGAACGACCGCATCCAGAGCTGGGCGTGGGACGCGACCGGTTACAACGACGAGGCGGGGAGCAGCCTCTACCGCCTCGCCGCGCGCGATTTCGCCCCGTGGCCAGTACGGCTGCGCGCGGCCTCGGCGCGAATGGAGGCCCTGCCCGGCTATCTCGCCGAGGTACGCCGTCAGCTCGTTCCCGCGCGCGTCCCCCAGGTGTGGGCCGAGACGCTGGCCAAGCAGAACCCCGGTATCGTCTCGATCGCCGAGGACATGCTCGGCCCCCACGCGAGCGAGCTGACCGGCGCCGAGCGCACGCGGTTCGACGCGGCGCTCGCCGGGCTCAAGGCCGCGGTGGCGACGCACCAGGCGTGGATCGACGGCACGCTCGTCCCACAGGCGAAGGGCGAGTTCCGGCTCGGCGCGCAAGTCTACGACGAGAAGATGCGCTTCGCGCTCCAGTCCGACCTCACCCGACCCGAGCTGAAAGCACGCGCGCTCGCCGCAAAGGCCGCGGCGCGCGACGAGATGTACGCCATCGCGCGCGACGTGCTGGCAGGCCGCGCCGGCGCGCCGCCGCTCCCCGCGCAGCCGAGCGCGGCGCAACAGCAGGCGGGCATCGAGGCTGCGCTGGCGCTGACCTATGCGCAGCGTCCCCCGCGCGAGCGGCTCGAGGAGCGGGCGCGCGAGACGCTCGCCGAGGCGACCGCGTTCGTTCGCGAGCAGGGCTTCGTCCGGATGCCCGACGGGCCGGTCAAGATCATCACCATGCCCGAGTTCCAGCAGGGCTTCGCGGTCGCTTACGACGACGCGCCCGGCGCGCTCGAGCGCCGGCTCGACAATTTCTTCGCGGTCTCGCCGGTGCCGGACGAGTGGAGCGACGCGCAGGCGGCCTCGTTCCTCAGCGAATACAACGACTTCATGATCCACGACCTGTCGATCCACGAGGCGATGCCGGGGCATTATCTCCAGCTCGACCACGCCAACCGCGATCCGTCGGTGCTGCGCGCGGTGCTCGGCTCGGGGCCGTTCGTCGAAGGCTGGGCGGTCTATGCCGAAGGCCTGATGGGCGAGCACGGCTATCTCGGCGCCGACACCCTCGAGGGCAAGCTCTACAAGCTGACGATGCTCAAGATGCGGCTGCGCTCGATCACCAACACGCTGCTCGACATTGGCATCCACACCGAGGGGATGACGCGCGACCAGGCGATGAAGCTGATGATGCAAGGCGCGTTCCAGCAGGAGCGCGAGGCCGCGGGCAAATGGACCCGCGCCAACCTCAGCTCGGTCCAGCTGCTCAGCTACTTCACCGGCTACGAAGAGCACCGCGCGCTGCGCGAGGAAGCGAAGGCGCGCTGGGGCGCCGACTACACCGAGCGCAAGTACAACGACGCGGTGCTGAGCCACGGATCGCCGCCGGTGAAGTATGTGCGGGAGCTGCTGTTCGGGTTGCCGGTGGGCTAGATCGCCGCCTTGAACGGCATCGCGCCGAGGTCGCCCATTCCCACGGTCCCGCTGGCCATCTCGAGCATGCGGTCGAGGCTCTTCTTGGCGGCGAGGCGCAAAGGCTCCTCGATCTCGATCCGCGGCTGGAGGTCGCGCAACGCGATGTAGAGCTTCTCGATCGTGTTGAGCGCCATGTACGGGCAGATATTGCAGTTGCAGTTGCCGTCCGCCCCGGGCGCGCCGATGAAGGTCTTGGCGGAAATCGCCAGCTCCATCTGGTGGATGATGTGCGGCTCGGTCGCGACGATCAGCGTCGGCCCCTCGAACGTCTTGGCGAACTGGAGGATGCCGCTGGTCGAGCCGACGTAGTCGCAATGGTCGATGATGTGCGGCGGGCATTCGGGGTGCCCGGCGACCGGCGCGCCGGGGTGCTGGGCCTTGAGCTTGAGCAGCTCGGTCTCCGAGAACGCCTCGTGGACGATGCACACTCCGGGCCACAGCAGCATCTC
>DATLDS010000026.1:0-6176 GCA_035525735.1 Novosphingobium sp. | reverse complement strand
GCACCTGGGTCGCGCGCAACCGGTCGGCGTTCCGCCCGGGACGGCCGGCGGCCGACAACGGTCCCTCGCGTCCGCCGCCAGCGATCTGGCTGGGATACGCGCTGTCCGCCGCGCTGCTCGCCACCGGCGCGATCGGCGCGTACGCGATGCGACCGCCTAGCGCCGAAACGGGCTCGGCCCCCGGTTGAACACAGGCAGCAGCGGCACGATCAAGGCGACCAGCACCACGGTCATCGCGATGCTGGCGTTGAGCCCTTCGCCCGACCCGCCCCACAGCGCGACGCCGACCATGTCGTGGTCGGCGAGGCTGCCGAACTCGCCCTCGCCTGGATTGGGAACGAGGCCGAGGCCGATGTCCTCGGCGACGTTCCACCCGTAGTGCGCGAAGAACGGCGCGAGGATGCCGCCGCTGCGCTGCGCGAGCAGCGCGAACCAGATGCCGCCGAGCATGAGGTTGGCGAGGCTGAGCAACGCTGTCGCGCCCCCGAGCAAGTGAAACGCGGCGAAAGCGAGCGCCGAGAGCACGACCGCGAACGCTGGCCCGACCCGAGCGTCGAGCGTCGAGAGCAACCAGCCGCGAAACAGCATTTCCTCGGCGCCGACCTGGAGCACGGTGATCGCAAGACCCATCGTCAGGAACCAGGATGGCACCGTTTCGCCGAGGGGTGCAACCTTCATGGTTCCATTGAGCCAGACGTAGGTTGCCGAGACCGCGAGACCGCCGACGCCGATGGCCAGCCCGACCACGGTCCACTTGAGCGGCTGCTCGCCCAAGCGCAGCACCGGGCGCCGCTCGATCCGCCCGAGCAGGAGGCTGAGCAGCGCCAGCGGCAGGAACAGCGCGACATAGAACAGCACGATCGCACCCGCGAGCGAATCGACCGGCAGCCGTGCCGACAGCTCTTGCCCGCCGCGCAGCAATGCCAGCGCCGCGCCCAGCCCGAGCAGGATCGCCACCCAGCTGAAAGCTGGCGAGCGCTCGCCCCCTGTTGGGGAAACCCTTGCAGAATAGTCGCTTGCGACCATGCGCAGTCCGTCAGCGCGCCGCTGTGGGGGCGACCGAATCGGGCAACAGCTGCGCTTGGGCGCGACCCGAAAGCAGCGGCTTGGTCGCGTCGCCGACGATGAAGAACGCGCCCCAGTAGATCGGGTGCGAGCTGTCGGGCACGCCCATGATTGCGAGCTGCGCGCTGCGCAGCGCGTCGCCGATCGTCCCGCTGCGCGCCGAGCGATAGAAGTCCTCGATCAGCGCTTCGCTCTCGCCCTCGTCCGAGATCGGCCAGTAGGTGGTGAGCACTGCCCGCGCGTTGGCGGCGAGGAACGAGCGGACCAGTCCTTCGAGCGTGTTGCCCGCCTCTTCCTGGCCGGCGGCGCGCGCCTCGGCCTGGCTGATCCCGCTCGCGGTCTCGCATGCCGAGAGCACCACGAGATTGGCGTCGAGCCGCAGCCGCGCGATCTCGTTGAAGCTGAGGATGCCGTCCGAGCTCGCGTCGCCGAGACTGGTGACGAGCGCCGGGGGCGACTTGGCGCAACCCCACTGGCCCTCGGTCAGTCCGTGGGTGGCGAAGTGGAGCACTTGGAACTGGTCGAGGTCGGTGCGCTTGAGCACCGCGGTATCGGTGAAGTCCTGACCGGTCAGCATCGGGGTCTCGGCGAGGCCGAGCGCCGCGCCGGCGCGGACCAGCTCGCTCTTGTCGATCGGCGCGAGTTCGCGGCTGAGCATCGCGATGGTCTCGAGCTCGACCTGGCAGCCGCTACCGATGCTGATCTGCTTGCCGGTCAGATTTCCGCCCATCGGGACTGGCATGTGTTCGGCAAAGCCCATGAACGGCAGCGGCGCCTGGCTTTCGGGAAGACCCCGCGCGACCACCAGCGAGCGCGGGCTGAGCGCGGACGACAACGCCAGGCGGCGCGCGAGGAAGTTCGTCCGACTATAGTCGTACGGATCGCGCGCGCGCGTCGCGCGGAAGCTGTCGACGCTCGCCTGGTCGGTCACCAGGACGCCGATCGGCAGCCGCTCGAGCGGGCCCGAAGGATCGACGATCAGCGTCGTCGCGGCAAGCAGTCGCTGCTCGACCGGCCCGGTGACGAGCTGGAATAGCGTCCGCGCCGCGGCGACGTCGAAGATCGGCAATTTGTCGTCGCCGCCGTCGATCGAGTTGCGCACGCGCTCGGCGAGCCCGTTGATCGTCGCGTTGTTGCGCGCGATCCGGTAGATTTGCGCGCCCTGCCCGTCGACGAGGATGCCAAACGCGTAGTTGCGCACTTCAGTGACCTTGAAGAACGCTTCGCCCGGGCGCAGCGCCTTCTGAATGTCGGCGACGGTGACCGGCGAATCGTCGACCGCACGGAACGACGAGTTCGACTGGAGCTCGGCGTCGATCGCGACGAGCCGACCTTCGAGCGCCTCGCGCTTCTGGTCGAGCACGGCGGCCGCGGCGGCCTGATCGTTGGGCGTCGCCGCGATCTGGAAGCGCAGCTTGGTGATCTCGCGCTCGAGCTCTTCGCGGTCCTGGACCTTGGCGGCAAGGTCGCCGCCCGCGGTGACCACCGACTGGAGCTGGACGAACTGGCGCGCGACCGCGGGATCGCCGACCGACTGGATGGCGCGGAAGAACTTCTCGGCAGGAGCGATTTGGCGCCCCCGCCGCGATTCGGCGACGAGCAGGTCGAGGTATTGCTCGAGCGCAGGCGGGAGGATCGAGCCCGCCGCGTTCGAGGAGATCAGCGCATCGATCGCCTTGTCGAACTCGGCCATCACCGCCGTGCGGTCGGTCCCCGCGCGCGACGACATCGCGGCGCGCTCGAGCCGGGTCTCGGCGAGCGTCGGACCGAACGCGGCGGCCTCGCTGCCCGCGCCCTCGAGGCTGAAGACCGCCATGTCGAGCGCGGCGAGCGCGCCCGGGAAGTTCTTCTCGCCCGCGAGCAGCCGCGCGCGCTGGCGTTCGACCCGCGACGTCAACCAGGCGACCTGTTGCTGGTCGATCGGTTCGGCGCGCAACGCGGCGATGTTGCGGTCGGCCGCGTCGAGCGCGGCCTTGGCTTCGCCCGGCTTGTTCTGCGCGAGCAGCGCGACGCTGCGCGCCCAGTTGGCTTGCGCATCGACCACGAGCTGCGATAGCGAGCCGACGTCGGGCGTTGCGATCACCCCGTTGCGCGCGTTGCCACCGGTCAGCTGGTTGATCATCCGCACCGTGGTCGGGTCGGTCAACGGCTGGCCCGGGTCCATCGGCCCCGAGGCGAGCCGATCGAGCGCGGTGATCGCGTCGTCGAAGTTCCGCCGGTTGAGCAGGTCGAGAGCGCCGTAGCTGCGCCGCTTGCGGACCAGAACTTCGCCGCCGGGCAAGTCGGGATTGGCCGCGAGCAGCGCGTCGGCGCGGTTGAAATAGTCCTCCGCCGAATCGAAGAAGCGCAAGTTCGAATCGGCCAGCCCGGCGACGAGCAACAGCTCGATCCGTTCGGCGGCGGGGGCGTCGGCGGGAAGCCGGCTGATCGCGTCGTTGAGCGAGCGCGAGGCTTCCATGTGAAGGCCCTGGCGGATCAGCCGCAAGCCTTGCTGGAGCGCACTCTCGCTGTCCGCGGAGAGCGCGTTGGTGCCCATCTCGATCGGCGCCGGAGCGAGTGCTGCGATATCGACCGCGGCCGCGCTGGTGCGGTTGCGGTCGGGGTTGACCTTGGCCACGCCCGCGAGGACGCGCAGGGCTTCCTCGGCCGGTCCTTGCGCCGAGGGGATCGCGCTCACGCTGTAGCGGCGTCCATCGCGCTCGATCGTCGTCGCGATCGTCTCGAACCCGAGCAGCGTATCGAAGCAGCGCCGGCCGCGCGCCCGGCCGAGCCCGGTCACGCTGACGTCGGCGGCCTCGCCGCACTGGAGCATCGCGTCGACATTATCGACATCGGCCGGACGCACCGCGCGGACCACGCCGAGATAGCGGTTCGCGGTCGCGCCGCGGCAGGTGATCGCGAAGCTGTCGGCGAAATGGTCGGTCACCGCCGGGTCGCCCCAATAGCGCGTCGCCAAGCACGGTTCGCCGCGCGAATCGCGGCCGAGCTCGAACGTGTCGGGCGCGGACGGTCGCTTGGCGAAGGCGGGCGCGGGCGCGCCGGCGAGCGCGATCGCGGGCAGGCTCGCCGCCAGCATGAAGCGGATCGACGAGTTGATCATTGCTCGGTTTCCTCGCCTTCGCGGTCGCAATCGCCTTCCTTGTCGGGATCGCACTCGATCGGCTGGAGCGGCAGGTCGCTCAAGCCGAACGTGCCGACGTCGCCGAACAGCGATTCGTTGTTGGTGCCGACGACCGGATCGAACGGTATCGAGAGGTCGCCCTGGGTGCTGAAGATGTCGCCGCGGAATGCGTTGAGCGGCGGCAACGGCGGCTGCCCGGTGGTGCTGGCGATGCAGCCCGAAGCCGACCCGATCACGCAACCGTTGACCCGCGCGGTGAGCCGGTCGACCATTTGCAACGTGATGATCTGGTCGCCGAGCACCGCGGCGGCTGAATCGGCCACCCCGTTGATCGTCCCGAAGATCGCGAAGCCGCCCGCTTGCGGGGCCGGTCCCTGGAGTAGCAACGCGGGCATCGACGGCGCGCTGAGCGAAGCGATGTCCGCGCCCGCGTTGGCCGCCGCGCCGCCGGTGTTCTGGAACAGCGCGTAGTCCGAATAACGCACCGTCAGGCTGTCCGCCTGGAGCAGGCTTCGGTTCGAAGACGCGACGCCGCCGCCGAAGTTGTCGGCGACGTAAAGCGTCGATGCGCCGTTGGCGATGAACTGCGTCTCGACTGCGTCCTGGCTCGCCGGTGTGCCGCCCGGGGTCAGCCCCAGCGTGGCGAGGAAGCCGGCGTCCTGGCCGACGCCGATGCGGTCGGCGCGCAAGTCGACGTCGACGCCCGGGGCGATCAGCCGCCCGCCCGCGTCGGAAGTCGCGGCGATGCGCAACGTGGTCGCGCGCGTGCCGTCGGCCGCCGAGCCCCCGATCCGCAGCACCCGGCTGCCGTTGCCGCTCAGGGTGAACGCGCCGGTCACGTCGATCCGGCGCGTCGCGCGGATCTCGAAGCGGTTGGCGCCGCTGTCGGCGTCGAGCGCGAGCGCGCCGATCGCGACGTCCTGCGCTGTGCCGGTTCCGCTGGTCCCGGCGTCGAGGATCACGATCGGCGCGTTGAGCCGGTTGACCTCGGCCTGGTCGAGGGCGAACCCGCCGCTGCCCGAGGCACCGTTGCCGAGCCGCAGCGGGTTGGTCCCGCTTGAGCGGTTGAGCACGAAGATCTGGCTCGCGGTGACGTTGCCGTTGAGCGCCGCGTCGGCGGCGGTAAGCGAAACGTTGCGGCCCGTCGCGGTGACCGCGCCGAGCGTCGCCAGTGTCGCCGCGGCGAGCGTGACGTCGCCTCCCGACGTCGCCGAACCGAGCGTCAGCGTCGATCCGGTGGCGTTGAGGTTGAGCGTGCCGCCGGTGGTCGACGTGCCCACGTTGATCGCGCCCGCGGTGACCGCGCCGGTGGTTCCGGCCGAGAGGCTGCCGAGCGAAGCCGAGCTTCCGCCGTTGACGGTGACGCTGGCCGCGGTCGCGGTGGTGCCGCCGCTGACCGCGACCGAGCCGCCGTTGATGACGACCGCGCGCGCCGCGGTGAGGTTGTTGCCACTGATCGCGCCGCTCGCGTTGAGCACGATGTCGTGCCCGGTGTTGGTCGCGGCAATGTCGGTGAACGACAAGTTGCCGCCGGTCACCGCGATGTCGACCGTGCTCGCGCCGTTGACCGGATCGGCCCCGCGCGCGGCGTTGCCCGCGACGATCGCCTCACCCGCGGTGAATCCGGTGACCGCGCGCGCGGTCAGGCTCGCGGCATCGACCTTGCCCACGGTGATCCCGCGCGCGGTCAGGCGCACGTCGCTCTCGCGGCCGGCGGTCGAGCCGCCGGTAAACTGCGAGTTGGCGAGGACGATGTTGCCGTTGGCCGCCGTGATCGTCAGGGGTTCGCCGTTGTTCGCTGCGGTCCGGTCGCCGTTGGCGACGATGGTCAGCCGCCCCGCGCCCTTGGTTACATCGCCGCCGGTCGCGGTGATCGTCACCGCGCCGTTGGCCGCTTGCGTCCGCGCCGAGGCGTCGCCCAGCGTCACCCCGGTCGCGCCGGTCACCGTGTAGTTGCCGCCCGCGGTGACGTTCTGCTGAACCGCCGCGG
>DATLDS010000175.1:0-27502 GCA_035525735.1 Novosphingobium sp. | reverse complement strand
CCTTCGCAGTGAAGGCTTTCGTCGCGCACCGACCAGCTGACGATCTGACCCATGCCCTTCATCTTGTTGAAGCGCGGGAAGTTCATCAGCATCGCAAAGCTGGCGAACAGCTGCAGCCCTTCGGTGAAGCCGCCGAACATCGCCAGCGTGCGGGCGATCTCCTCGTCGCTGTCGACCCCGAACTGGGCGAGGTAATCGTGCTTGTCGCGCATTTCCTGGTATTCGAGGAACATCCCGTACTCGCTCTCGGGCATGCCGATGGTGTCGAGCAGGTGGCTGTACGCGGCGATGTGCACGGTCTCCATGTTGGAGAACGCGGCGAGCATCATCTTGATCTCGGTCGGCTTGAACACGCGGCCGTACTTGTCGTGGTAGCAGTCCTGCACCTCGATGTCGGCCTGGGTGAAGAAGCGGAATATCTGGGTGAGCAGGTTGCGCTCGTGGTCGCTGATCTTCTGCGCCCAGTCGCGGCAGTCCTCGCCCAAGGGCACTTCCTCGGGCATCCAGTGGATCTGCTGCTGGCGCTTCCAGAACTCGTACGCCCACGGGTACTCGAACGGCTTGTAGGTGGCGCGGGCTTCTAGCAGGGGCATGACGACGAGTCCTTTGGGCGAACAGTCAAGATAGGCGCTGGGCGGCGGCGAAGGAAGCGCGCGGAGCCGCGCGGCGGTGGAAAGCGGGCGTTCGCGCGCTAGCGCAACTCGTTGTGCCGAAACGGGAACGGCGAGGCCTCAGCGTCGTTGGATGAAGTGACGGCGCGGCGGTCGCGCAACGAAGGTTCGTTGCGCCGCGCTCCACAGGAGTCTCATGATGTCCGACACTTATCGCACCCAGAGCGCCCCCGAGTACGGCGACACCCGGCCCAGCGAGCGCACCACGATGCTCGATTTCTCGGGCGACTTCCTGCGCCAGGCCGAGCAGTCCGAGGACCCGTCGGGGACCGAGCGCCACGGCAGCCTCGAGCCCGACGATTCGCGCAAAGTCACCGGCGCGGGCGGCGCGGTCGGCCAGCCGGGCGGCGCCGACCAGCAGCGGGGCGGCGAGCGTTGGGGTGGGCAGCAAAGCCAGTCGCAGCCCGAGGGCGTGCCCCAGTCGGGCGAGCCGTTCAGCGCCGAGGAAGCGAGCGGCCAAGGGCAGCAAAGCCAGCAGCAGAACCAGTCGGCCGGCACCGCGCAAGTCGAGTTCGACGCCGAGAACGCGGGCGCCGGCCAGGAGGTCGAGTTCGCCGCCGATCCGCAGCTCGAGCAGGAGGCCGGCGCGGCGAACCAGCAGCAGACCCAGTTCGACTCCGGCCAGCGGCAGCAGGGCGGCAGCCCCGAAGCTCAAGGGGCCGACACCAGCGGCATCCGCGAGCACACGGAAGTGATCGGCGCCGACGGCGTCCACCTCGGCACCGTCGATCACGTCGACGGCCACCGGATCAAGCTGACCAAGGCGGATTCGGCCTCGGGCCACCAGGACCACCATCATTACATCTCGTGCGGCCTCGTCGCCGGGGTCGAGGGCGACAAGGTTCGCCTCAGCGCCACCGCCGCCAACGCCTACGGCATGGAGGAAGAGCAATAAGCCGAAGGCTTTACGGGACTTCCCGCCCCCTTCGGGAACAGGCGGCGTAAAGTCGCCGGAAGGCGCCTCCCCGGTCGGCGGGGGGGCGTTCTTCTTTGGATGGGCCGAAATCACGGCCAATAGACCCCGAACAGTTGCGGCAACATCAGCGCGATCCCGCCGACGCCCAGTCCGATCCGCGTCATCCCGCTTCGGCGGATGGCCGCGGGATCGCACCAGCGCTCGGCCGCGGCGGGGAACGACGGTAGCCGCTCGGCGGCGTTGTTGCGCAAGCGCCCCGACAGCGTGCGCCGCCGCGCCGCCGCCTCGCGCTCGGGAAACGCCGCCAGCCACGCCCCGCTCAGCGCGAGCAGCGCCGCGAACGCGGTCAGCGGCCACGAATAGACCCACGGAATCGTCACCGCCAGAACCAGCGCGGACGGGCCCCGCGGCGGGCGCGCCACATCGTCAGGTACATCCACAGCCCCGAGGCGGCGAAGAACAGCAGCGCGAAGCCCGAGGCGATCGAGAGCCACACACCGACCGGCCCGAACGCCTCGCCCGAGTGGAGGTGGTGGAGGTATCCGACCCACGCCTGCGCGCTGTCGGGCGCTTGCCTTGGCCGGCAGGTCAGCTCGGCCGGGCAGACGAACCCGGCGGGAAGCGCGGCGGGCTTGGCGGCGGGCGCCTCGTGCTCGTGCGCGCGCGCCGGGGGGACGATCATGCGATCGACCCGCGGCGGCGCCTGGCCCTCGGCGACCATCGCGGCGAACTGACTCATTACCCCCGTCGTCGCGATCCACAGCAGGAAGACCGCGAACACGATGCTCAGCCAGCGGTGATATTTGCGCACGGTCCGCGCTCAGCTACCGGCGACGAGCACGAGCGAGGTGGCGAGCGCGAGGCCGGCGGCGACGAACCACAGCCACGCCCAGCGCCGCGCAACCGGGTCGCCATCGCCCCGCCTCGCGTGCCACCCCATGGCGGCGAGAAACAGCGCGATCGCGAGATAGACGAACCACTTCATGGCGCTACTGGCAAGCCAGGCACTCGTCGTAGTCGGTGGTCGGCAGCTCGTAGACCGGGGCCTCCGCGGTGTTGTCGGCCTCGACCCCGCCGGCGAACCCGGCGCGCTGGACCGACTTCGAGCGGAGGTAATAGAGGGACTTGATCCCGCGCTCCCACGCCTGGAAGTGGAGCATCATCAGGTCCCACTTGTCGACGTCGGCGGGGATGTAGAGGTTCAGCGACTGCGCCTGGTCGATGTACGGCGTGCGGTCCGCGGCGAACTCGAGCAGCCAGCGCTGGTCGATCTCGAAGCTGGTCTTGTAGACCGCCTTCTCCTCGGGGCTTAGGAAGTCGAGGTGCGCCACCGATCCCCCGCGCTCGAGGATCGAGTTCCACACGTTGGTCGAATCCTTGTTCTTCGACTGCAGCAGCTTCTCGAGGTACGGGTTCTTGATCGAGTAGCTGCCCGACAGCGTCTTGTGCGTGTAGATGTTGGCCGGGATCGGCTCGATGCACGCGCTGGTCCCGCCGCAGATGATGCTGATCGAGGCGGTCGGGGCGATCGCCATCTTGCACGAGAAGCGCTGCATCGCGCCGCGCTCCTCGGCGTCGGGGCACGCGCCGCGCTCCTGCGCGAGGACCATCGAGGCCTCGTCCGCGGCGGCGGCGATCTGGCGGAACACCTTGAGGTTCCACGCCTTGGCCATCGCAGATTCGAAGGCGATGCCTTTCATCTGCAAGAACGAGTGGAAGCCCATCACCCCCATGCCGACCGAGCGCTCGCGCATCGCCGAGTACTTGGCGCGCGCCATCTCGTCGGGGGCGCGGTCGATGTAGTCCTGGAGGACGTTGTCGAGGAAGCGCAGCACGTCCTCGACGAAGGCCTTGTCGGCGTGCCATTCGTCCCAGGTCTCGAGGTTGAGGCTCGAGAGGCAGCACACCGCGGTGCGGTCGTTGCCGAGGTGGTCGCGGCCCGTCGGCAGCGTGATCTCGGAGCACAGGTTCGAGGTCGAGACCTTGAGCCCGAGGTCGCGGTGATGCTGCGGCATCATCCGGTTCACCGTGTCGGAGAACACGATGTAGGGCTCGCCTGTCGCGAGCCGGGTCTCGACCAGCTTCTGGAACAGGCTGCGCGCGTCGACCGTGCCGCGGACCGAGCCGTCCTTGGGGCTCTTCAAGTTCCATTCGGCGCCGTCGCGGACCGCCGCCATGAAATCGTCGGTGATCAGCACGCCGTGATGGAGGTTGAGCGCCTTGCGGTTGAAGTCGCCCGAAGGCTTCCTGATCTCGAGGAACTCCTCGATCTCGGGATGGCTGACGTCGAGATAGACCGCCGCCGAGCCGCGCCGCAGCGAGCCCTGGCTGATCGCGAGGGTGAGCGAATCCATCACGCGGACGAAGGGAATGATCCCGCTGGTCTTGCCGTTGAGGCCGACCGGCTCGCCGATCCCGCGGACGTTGCCCCAGTAGGTGCCGATCCCGCCGCCGCGGCTCGCGAGCCAGACGTTCTCGTTCCAGGTCCCGACGATCCCCTCGAGGCTGTCGTCGACCGAGTTGAGGTAGCACGAGATCGGCAGGCCGCGACCCGTGCCGCCGTTCGACAGCACCGGCGTCGCGGGCATGAACCACAGTTTCGAGAGGTAGTCGTAGAGCCGCTGGGCGTGATCCTGGTCGTCGGCGTAAGCGTCGGCGACGCGCGCGAACAGGTCCTGATAGGTCTCGCCCGGGAGCAGGTAGCGGTCGTCGAGCGTGTCCTTGCCGAACGCGGTGAGCAGCGCGTCGCGCGACGCGTCGGTGACGATCTCGAAGCGGCGATCCTGGATCGACTTCGAATCGTCGGAACGCGGGTCGGCTTGGGGCGTCGCGGCCGCGGCGATCGCGGAAGCGGCGAGGGCCTCGACCAGCTCGGCGGTCCCCGCATCGGCGGCAGCGCTCTTGTCGTCCATCGTCATCGCCGGACCCTTGCCTTTATCGGTGCCTTGCTTGCCCTCGGGCATCGCGCGCTCGGCCAGCGTCAGCACCATTTCGTCCTGCGCCATTGCGCGTTCGCCCTCGCTAGCAAAATCCATGTCCCAACCCCGTCTCGCCGACGGAGAACCCCGCCGCGCCCGTCCCTGACGATGCGTCCGGAGCTCCCCTCCGTTCCGCATCTGTTCGAATCGGAGGGCAAGCGCCCTTCCTACCATTTTCGAGCCGTCCGCGGGGATAAACTTATCCCCGGACGATGCCCGTCGTGGGGCCGAGGTGCGGCGAATCGCTCGTTCGGCGACCGTCCGCACGAAAGCGCCGCGCAAAAGCGCGTGACCGCACACCAACAAGGTGTTGAGGTAGCCCCCGCAACCCGACCACCATCCATAGTGCCTCAACCAGAATCGGGCGCAAGAGGGTAAAGCCGTCGATAACCACGCGGTTCGTCGCAAGCGCGATTCGGTTCGCCGCAGCATGGCCCATGCTGCACCGCAGCGACGCGCGCGCCGAGCGGTCATTCCAAAGTGCGCAAGAGCCAAGTGAGCGCCCGAAAAATATTTTCAGTTTTGTGACGGCGCTGTGGAAAGCGCGGGCGCCGAAGCCGCATTGCATCGACGCGCGAGGGTCGTCAGATTGGGTCGACGTCACTCAGGGGGGACAGCCGTGCTCAACATCATCGGTGCGATCGTTTCGGGCCTCGTCGTCGGCGCGCTGGCGCGCTGGTTCTACCCCGGCGCGGTCGCGATGGGCTGGCTGTGGACGATCGGGCTCGGCGTCGCCGGCTCGCTGCTCGCGGGCCTGATCACCACGCGCGGGCAAGCCGGCTTCCACCGCGCCGGCTGCCTCGCCTCGGTGCTCGGCGCGATGGCGCTGATCTTCATCGGCCGCGCGCTGGGGTGGGGGATCGGATGAGTCGCGCGGGAGCGCTGCTCGCCCGCGCCGAAGCCTTCGCCGAGCGCCACGAGCGCACGCTGTCGATCCTCGCCACGCTGTGGCTGGCGGTGACGACGGCCGATTACGCGGGCTTCATCACCCTGCCCAGGCTGCCGTTCCTCGCCGAGCGGACGTGGCTGATCCTGGGGATCGTCGTCAGCGGCGCTTGGTGGGGCTACATTCGACCGGCGCTCGAACGGCGACGCAAACGGCGACTCGCCGACGCCGCGACGGCTGAGCCTACCCCGGCCGACTAAGCCGCCGTCCGCGCCTTCGCCGCCACGCCCGCGATCGCCTCGGCGATCTCGTCGACCAGCCCCAGCGGCAAGTCGTGGCCCATTCCGGGGATCACCTTGAGCTCGGCCCCGGGGATTGACGCGGCGGTGTCGCGGCCGCCTTCGACCGGGACCAGCGGGTCGCCATCGCCGTGGATCACCAAGGTCGGCGCGGTTACCGCCTTGAGGCGCTCGCGGCGGTCGCCGTCGGCGATGATCGCGGCCATCTGGCGCGCGAAGCCGGTCGGGCTGAAGCTGCGGCGATAGTCGCGGCGGACGCGGTCGCGCGCGCGCTCCTCGTCGAACGGGTAGCCCGGGCTGCCGATCGTCCGCGCCGCGGTGGTGCCGAACTCGACCATCGTGTCCTCGTCGGTCCCCGCAGGGCGCTGCATCAGCACCGCCATCGCCTCGGGCTTGGCCGGCGGCACCGCGGGGTTGCCGGTGGTCGACATGATCGAGGTCAGCGACAGCACGCGGGTCGGATGCGTCGCGGCGATCAGCTGCGCGATCATCCCGCCCATCGACGCGCCGACGACGTGCGCGCGGGCGATCCCGAGCGCGTCGAGCAACGCCACCCCGTCTTCGGCCATGTCGGCGAGCGCGTAGGGCACGTCGGGCGCGCGGCCCTGGATCCGCGCCATCGTAACCGCGGCGATATCGGGCACGCCGGCGTCGTCGAACTTGGTCGACAGCCCGATGTCGCGATTGTCGTAGCGGATTACGCGGAAACCCCTGGCGACCAGCGCCTCGACCAGCTCGATCGGCCACAAGGTCAGCTGCGCGCCGAGCCCCATGACGAGGAGGACCGCGGGGTCGCTCGCGTTGCCGAAGGTCTCGTATTCGATCGTGATGCCGTTGGCGGGGGTCTGGGGCATGATGTCTCCTATGGGACGAGCACGGTGTCTTTCGCCACCGGCAGCGTTTCGGGGTAGTCGAGGATGTAATGCAGCCCGCGGCTTTCGTGGCGGGCGAGCGCCGAGCGGACGATGAGGTCGGCGCACTGGAGCAGGTTCCTGAGCTCGATCAGGTCGGTGCTGACGCGGAAGTGGCCGTAGTAGTCGTCGACCTCGCCGCTCATCATCGTGATCCGGTGCTGCGCGCGCTCGAGCCGCTTGGTGGTGCGGACGATCCCGACGTAGTTCCACATGAACCGGCGGATCTCGGTCCAGCTCTGCTTGATCACGACTTCCTCGTCCGAATCGGTCACCCGGCTTTCGTCCCACGCGCGCACCGGCGGCGGTGCCTCGAACTGGTCCCAGCGGGCGAGGATGTCGGCCGCCGCCGCCTCGCCGAACACGAAGCATTCGAGCAGCGAATTCGAGGCGAGGCGGTTGGCGCCGTGGAGCCCGCTCTCGGTGCATTCGCCCGCAGCGTAGAGCCCGGGCAAATCGGTGCGCCCGGCGAGGTCGATCATGATCCCGCCGCAGGTGTAATGCTGCGCCGGGACCACGGGGATCGGCTCGCGGGTCATGTCGATGCCGAGGCCGAGCAGCTTGTCGTGGATGTTGGGGAAGTGCTCCTTCACGAACTCGGGCGGCTGATGGCTGATGTCGAGGTGGACGAAGTCGAGGCCGTCGCGCTTGATTTCGCTGTCGTTGGCCCTTGCCACAATATCACGAGGCGCGAGCTCGGCGCGCTCGTCGTAGTCGGGCATGTAGCGGTGCCCGGTCTTGGGGTTGACCAGCCGCCCGCCTTCGCCACGCACCGCCTCGGTGATGAGGAAATTCTTGAGCTCGAGGTTGTAGAGGCAGGTCGGGTGGAACTGCATCATCTCCATGTTGCCGACCCGCGCGCCCGCGCGCCACGCCATCGCGATGCCGTCGCCGGTGGCGCCGCGGGGCGCGGTGCTGAATTGATAGACGCGCCCCGCGCCGCCGGTGGCGAGGATCGTCGCGCGCGCGGTATGCGCCTCGACCGCGCCGGTCGCCTCGTCGAGCGCGTAAACCCCCCACACCCGGCCCGAGCCCGAATAGCGCGCCTCGTGCCGCCCGGTGATCAGGTCGACGCAGGCGCGCGCCGGCAGCAGCGTGACGTTGGGGTTGGCCCGCGCCGCCTTGAGCAGCGCCTCCTGCACCGCCCAGCCGGTGGCGTCGGCGACGTGGACGATGCGGCGGTGGCTGTGCCCGCCCTCGCGGGTGAGGTGGAGCGCGTTCTTTCCCTCTGGCCCCTCCTGGTTGAAAGGGACCCCGAGCTCGATCAGCCGCTGGATCGCGTGCGGCGCGCGCTCGATCACGAACTCGACGGTTTCGAGCCGGTTGAGCCCGGCCCCGGCGACCATCGTGTCGCGGATGTGGTTCTCGAACGTGTCGCCGGCGTCGAGCACCGCGGCGATGCCGCCTTGCGCCCACGCGGTCGAGCCTTCGGCGAGGCCGCCTTTGGCGAGCACCAGCACGCGTTTGGTCTCGGCCAGCGCCAGCGCCGCGGTCAGCCCCGCCGCGCCCGAACCGAGGACGATGACGTCGTGCTGCGCCACCAGCGCTACGCCGCTTCCTTCGGCGCGCTGGTGAGGTGGAGGAAGACGTCCTCGAGGTCGGCCTCGCGGGTCGAGACGTCCTCGATCGCGTAGCCCAGGCCCTGGACCGCGGTGAGCACCTCGCCGGCGTTCATCCGGTCCTTGTCGTAGGTGATCTCGACCGTGCGCTCGGCGGTGAGCTCGCTTTTGACGAACGCGGCGTGGCGCGGGGCCTCGGCGATGGCACGGTCGAGGGTCAGCACGACGACCTTCTCGCGCGCCATCTCGACCAGCTCGCGGGTCGGCTGGTTGGCGATCAGGCGGCCGTGGTTGATGATCGCGATGCGGTCGCACAATTGCTCGGCTTCCTCGAGGTAATGCGTGGTCAGCACCACCGTCACGCCCTCGCCGTTCAACCGCTTGACCAGCTCCCACAACTGCTGGCGCAGCTCGACGTCGACCCCCGCGGTGGGCTCGTCGAGCACCAGCACCGGCGGCGAGTGGACCATCGCCTTGGCGATCAGCAGGCGCCGCTTCATCCCCCCCGACAGCGTCCGCGCGTAGGCCTCGGCCTTGTCCGACAAGTGGACCTCGCGCAGCAGCTCCATCGTCCGCCGCCCCGCCTTGGGCACGCCGTACAGCCCCGCCTGGATCTCGAGCACCTCGCGCGGGGTGAAGAACGGGTCGAACACGATCTCCTGCGGGACGATGCCGATCGCGGCCTTGGAGTTGCGGCGGTCGCGGTCGATGTCGAAGCCCCAGATCGTGGCCGATCCGGCGGTCTTGTCGACCATGCCCGCAAGGATGTTGATCAGCGTCGACTTGCCCGCGCCGTTGGGGCCCAAAAGGCCGAAGATCCCGCCTTGCGGGACCTCGAACGAGACGTCGTCGAGCGCCAGCTTGCCGGGCGCGCCCTTGTGCCCGGCATAGCGCTTGACGAGGTTCTCGATGACGATCGCGGGGGGCGGGCTCATGGCTCCGACGACTGCCCGATGCGCGCGGCGGCGTAAACCCCGGCGAACGCGGTGAAGCGGTTTCCTAAAGCCCGCGTTAACCATCCGCGGACGGCTGAACTTCACACCTTTCCGGCTAGGACGGCGGCGATGACTGGGGTTAATCCGGCTTTGTCCCGTTTCGCGGGGCGCCCGTGGCGCGCGCTTCTCGCGTTCGCCATCGCGCTCGCGTGGCTCGCCGTGCCCGACCCGGCGAGCGCGCAGACCCGCGCCCGCGTAACCAGGTCCGCGCCCGCAAAGGCGGTCGTGCTGAGCCCGCTGAGCCTGGTCAAGACCGCCGACATGAGCTTCGCCAAGATCGCCGCGCGTCCCGTTGCCGGCACCGTGACCGTGGATTCGACCACCGGCGCGTGCAGCTACGTCGTGGTCAGCGGGATCGGCACCTGCTCGGCGGCCAAGTTCAGCGGGCGCGGGGCGATCGGCGGCAACGTCCGCATCAGCCTGGTCAACAACACCAACCTCACCGGGCCGGGCCAGACGATGGTGCTCGACACGATCAAGGTCAGCGGGCTGGCCGGCGCGATCTATACCGGCAACACCAACGCCAACGGCCAGGGCGTGGGGCTGACCCAGGGCAACGGCAACCAGCGCTACCGCATCGGCGGAGCCGCCGGGGTGTTCGACTTCGCGATCGGCGGGACGCTTCACGTCAACGCCAACCAGCTTCCCGGAATCTATCGCGGCACCGTGACGGTCACCGTCAGCTACAACTGACCCCGGGGTGGAAATCGCGCGCGCGCGCTGCTAACCGCGCCAGCGATGATCCCGCCGCCCGAAACCCACGTCGTCACCACCTCCCGCGTCAAATGCGACGGCGCGGGCGAGATCGCCCCGGCGCTCGGCCACCCGCGCGTGTGGCTCGAGATCGACGAGAAGGGCTTCGTCGACTGCGGCTATTGCGACCGGCGCTTCGTGCTGAAGGGCGGTCCCGCCGAGCGATCGTTGCGCGAAGTCTCGCCGGGCGAGATCATGCCGGAACGGGTGGCGGAGTAAGACCGGGGAGTCATCGGTGGCGTGCGTCGATTTCGCCTCCTATATCCCCTTCATGACCGCGCTCGACCCCCGCTCGCTGCTTTACGCGCCCGACAAGCTTTCGCCCGACGAGGCGCAGGCGCTGACCCGCGCGGCGTTGGCCCAATGCGACGACGGCGAGCTCTATCTCCAGTTCATCGCGTCCGAGGCGTTCGGGTTCGACGACGGCCGCCTCAAGCACGCCGATTACAGCCGCGACGCCGGGTTCGGGTTGCGCGGCGTGTCGGGCGAGATGACCGGGTTCGCGCACGCCAACGAGATCAGCGCCGCCGCGATCCGCCGCGCTGGCGAGACGCTGGCGCTGCTCGATCCGGGCAAAACCGCGCCCGCGCCGCCGCCGCGCCACAGCAACCGCCACCTCTACACCGACGCCAGCCCGCTCGACGCGGTACCGTTCGAGGCCAAGGTCCGCCTGCTCGAGACGATCGACGCCGCGGCGCGCGCACGCGATCCGCGCGTCGCCCAGGTCTCGGTCCACCTTCTGGGCTCGTGGTCGGTGGTCGAGATCGTCCGCGCCGACGGCTTCGTCGCGCACGACGTGAGGCCGCTGGTCCGGCTCAACGTCACCATCGTCGCCGAGCAGGACGGGCGTCGCGAGACCGGCAGCTTCGGGATGGGCGGGCGCTGGCTTTACGGCAAGCTGCTCGAGGAGGCGAGCTGGGGCAGGGCGATCGACGTCGCGCTGGGCCAGGCGCTGACCAATCTCGAAAGCGTCGCCGCGCCCGCGGGCGAATGCCAGGTCCTGCTCGGTCCCGGCTGGCCCGGGGTGCTGCTCCACGAGGCGGTCGGTCATGGGCTCGAAGGCGACTTCAACCGCAAGGGGACCAGCGCGTTCTCGGGCCGGATCGGCGAGCGCGTCGGCGCGCCGGGGGTCACCGTGGTCGACGACGGCTCCATTTTCGAGCGTCGCGGGTCGCTGTCGATCGACGACGAGGGCACCCCGACGCAGGAGAACGTGCTGATCGAGGACGGGATCCTCAAAGGCTATATCCACGACCGCCTCAACGCGCGGCTGATGGGCGTGGCGCCGACCGGAAACGGCCGCCGCCAGAGCTACGCCCACGCGCCGATGCCGCGGATGACCAACACCTTCATGCGCGCGGGGAGCGACGACCCGGCCGAGCTGCTCTCGCGGATGAAGAACGGGATCTACGCCAAGAGCTTCGGCGGCGGCCAGGTCGACATCGTCTCGGGCAAGTTCGTGTTCGGCTGCACCGAGGCCTACCTTGTCGAGAACGGCAAGCTCGGCGCGCCGATCAAGGGTGCGACGCTGATCGGGGACGGGCCGAGCGTGCTCACCCGGGTCAGCGGCATCGGCAACGACCTGGCGCTCGACGAAGGCGTGGGGGTGTGCGGCAAGGCCGGTCAGAGCGTCCCCGCGGGGGTCGGGCAGCCGACCCTGCTGGTCGATGCGCTGACGGTTGGGGGAACGGCCTGAGCGAGAACGGGGAGATACGGCGATGAACTTCCACGATCGGGTCGAGCTGACGATCGAGGGCGGGGTGGCGCACGTCCTCCTCAATCGCCCGGACAAGATGAACGCGATCGACGACGCGATGTTCAACGCGATCGTCGAGGCCGGGCAGCACTTGTTCGAGACGTCCGAGGCGCGCTGCGTGGTGCTGTCGGGCGCGGGGCGTTCGTTCTGCGCCGGGCTCGACCTGGTCTCGATGGGCCAGACCACGCGGCACGACCGCGAAGGGTCGCTGACCGACCGCACCCACGGCAACGCCAACCGCGCGCAGCAGGCGGCGGTGGTGTGGCGCAAGCTGCCGATGCCGGTGATCGCCGCGATCCACGGGGTGTGTTTCGGCGGCGGCTTGCAGATCGCCAGCGGCGCCGACATCAAGATCGTCGCGCCTGACGCGCGGCTGGCGGTGATGGAGGTCAAGTGGGGCCTCGTCCCCGACATGGGCGGCTACTGGCTGTGGCGTGGCAACGTCCGCGACGACGTGCTGCGCGAGCTCAGCTACACTCACCGCGAGTTTTCTGGAGAGGAAGCCGTGGCCTACGGCTTCGCCACGCATGCCGACGCCAACCCGCTGGCGCGGGCGATGGCGCTGGCGCAGGAGATCGCCTCGAAAAGCCCGCACGCGGTGCGCGCCGCCAAGGGCCTGGCCAACCGCGTCCCCGAGCTCAGCGCCGATCACATCCTGCTCGAGGAAAGCCGCGAGCAGCACAAGCTGATGGGCTCGAAGAATCAGCGCGAGGCGGTGCTCGCGGGAATGGAGAAGCGGCCGGGCGAGTTCGTGGATCCGTAGTTCCTCCCCGGCACGGGGAGGACCCTACTTGTACATCCCCTCGCGCAAGTTGATGCCGTGCTCGACCCAGACTTTCAGCGCGGCGAGCATCTGCGCCCAGCCCATGCAGTTGCCATAGCTCGCGTCGAGCCCGGCCTGGTTCTCGCGCCAACCCGCCTCGGCGATCTCGACCTTGGTCCGGGTATCGCCGTCGAGCGGGGTGAAGCTCATCGTCACTTGCGTCTTGTAGCCCGCCGGCTTGCCGCCCTCGTTGGCGTCCCAGCGCAGCACGATCCTCTCGTTGTCGATGACCTCGATCACTTCGACCGGGAACGCGCCCGGGAAGTCGTGGAAGTCCCATTGCGCCGTCGCGCCGCTTTCCAAGCGCCCGACCGCGCCGCCGGTGGTGAAGTAGGCCGACAGCTTGGCCGGATCGGCCACCGCCTCGAACACTTCGGCCACGGGGCGCGAGACGTGCGCGAAGACCTTGTACTTGAGCTCCATCGCCGCTGCCTCCAGCCTTTCCCTGCGCGCTCTCGCCGCCTAACGCCCTAACGCGATGAAGGCGCTTTCCGATCCCCAGCGGCTGCTCGGCGACGGCCTCGCCGCGATCCGCGAGCAATACGCGGTCCCGCCCGACTTCGCTCCCGAAGTGCTCGCCGAGGCCGAACGGACCAAGGTTCGCCCGCCGACCGAGCACGCCGACTGGACGCAGCGCGAGTTCATCACGCTCGACCCGGCAAGCTCGACCGATCTCGACCAGGCGTTCGTGATCGAACCCGGGGGCGCCGATCTCATCCTCCACTACGCGCTCGCCGACATCGGCTGGTTCGTGCCCGCGGGCGGGGCGATGGAGGCCGAGGCGTGGACGCGCGGGCTCACGCTGTACCTCCCCGACGGCAAGGCGCGGCTTTATCCCGCGGCGCTCAGCGAGGCGGCGGCGAGCCTGCTGCCCGACGGCCCGCGCCCCGCGATCGTCGCCAGCGTGCGGTGCGCGCGCGACGGGGCGGTACGGCTGGACGGCGTCGTCCGCGCGGTCGTCCGCAGCCGCGCCAAGCTGGCGTACGACAGCGTCGACATCGCCGCGGTGCCGCATTTCGCCGACTTCGCCGCGCGGATGAAGCGCGGCGAGGACGCGCGGGGAGCGGCGCGCGTCGATCCCCCCGAGCAGGAGGTCGAGCGCGACGACCAGGGCCGCTTCCACTTGAGCTTCCGCCCGTGGCTGCCCTCGGAGACCGCCAACGCGGCGCTCTCGCTCGCCGCCAACATGGCGATCGCCGACGCGCTGCTCGCCGCGCGCACCGGACTGTTCCGCGAGATGCCGCCGCCCGACGAGCGCGCGCTGCGCCGCTTGCGCAACACCGCGCGCGCGCTCGGGCTGACGTGGCCCGAGAATGCTACGCTGGCGCAGTTCGAGCGCACGGTCGATCCCGCCACCGTCGCCGGCGCGGCGTTCCAGTTCGCGGTGCGCCGCGCGGGGCGCGGCGCGCATTACGCGCCGTTCGTCGCCGGCCACGTCCCGTGGCACGCCGCGCTCGGCGCGACCTACACGCACGCCACCGCACCGATGCGCCGGCTGGCCGACCGCTACGTGCTCGAGGGCGTGCTCGCGGTGGCCAACGGCCGTGCCGTGCCCGAAGATTGCGCCGCGGCGTTCGCCCGGCTCCCGGCGGTGATGGACGCCGCCGACGCGCGCGAGGGCGCGGTCGAGCGCGCGGTGGTCGATCTCGCCGAAACCGCGTTGCTCGCCGGACGCGTGGGTGAGGTGTTCGACGCGGTGGTGACCGACCGCGACGAACGCGGCGCGCGGATCCAGCTCGGCGACTGGCCGGTCGTCGCCAGGGTCGATGCGCACCGCATCGCCGCGGGCGACGCCTTGCGGGTCCGCCTCGCCGAAGCCGACCCGGTCCGCCGGGTGCTGCGTTTCGAGCGCGTCAACTGATTGCGCAGGGCTCGCATTCCCGCTAACCGGCCCGCTTCGCGCGTCGAGGCCCGATGGCGGAGTGGTTACGCAGAGGACTGCAAATCCTCGCACGCCGGTTCGATTCCGGCTCGGGCCTCCATGCGCCCCAAGCGCTGATGCTCAGCCCTTGAACCCGAACAGCTTGCGCCACCCCTGCTTGGCGACGAGCCCGACCGAGCCGTAATCGCCGATCTCGTGCGCGTCGCGGGCCTTGATCGAAGCGCGCTCGCCGAGCACCGCCTTGACCGCCACGCGCGGGCGCTGCGAGTGGTTGGGGTAGGCGCCGTAAAGCTGGCTCGAATCGAAGAACAGCACTTGCCCGGGCTTCATCGCCGCGTCGTACGACGGCGCGGTGGTGCTCGCGAGCTCGAGGTTCGACAGCCGCGAGACCGAGGCCATCGTCCGCTCGCCCTCGGCCGAGGTCGTCCCCATCCGCAGGCAACCGTTGCCGACGCCGGCCTCGGTGATCGCGAACCACAGCGTGAACAGCGACGGCGGATCGTCGATCCTCGCCCACTCGCCGGCGTCGGTGCGGTAGTTGCTGGCGGGCGCCCCGGCGGGCTTGATCGTCGGGCAGGCCTTGAACACCACCGGATCGCGCAGGCGCTCGCCGATCAGCGCGCGGGTGTCGGGCTGGTCGAGCAGCTGGCGCAGCAGCGCCCCGGCGCCGCGACTCGCGGCGAAGAACCCGTCGAGCTCGATCTCGGCCGATCGCGGGCTCCCGCGCGGATCACCCAGCGCGCCGCCGATCCGCGTTTCCAGCTCGGCGCGGAGCGGCTCGGGAATCGACTTTTGCAACAAGCGCCACATCGTGCGGACTTTTTGAGGTTTCCGCGAGCTTGCGCAAGCCCTTGCGTCAGGCGCGCCGCTCGTGCGTTGTTCGCGCGATGGCCGCGCTTCCCCCCGAGATCGAAGGCTGGTTCGGCGCGCGCGGCTGGCGGGTCCGCCACCACCAGCGCGAGATGCTCGTCGCGGCCGACGCGGGGGCCCACGCGTTGCTGGTCGCCGATACCGGCGCGGGCAAGACGCTCGCGGGGTTCCTGCCGACGCTCGCCGACTTCGCGCCGTCGCGGCTCGGCGGCGAAGCACCTCCCGAGGGGCTGCACACGCTTTACGTCTCGCCGCTCAAGGCGCTGGCGCACGACGTCCAGCGCAACCTCCTGACCCCGGTCGAAGAGATCGGCCTGCCGATGCGGGTCGAGACGCGCAGCGGCGACACTCCGTCGGATCGCAAGGCGCGCCAACGCGCGCGCCCGCCGCACGTGCTGCTGACAACCCCCGAATCGCTATCGCTGCTGCTCAGTTATCCCGAGAGCGCGACGCTGTTCGCCGGGATCAAGCGCGTGGTGATCGACGAGGTTCACGCCTTCGCCACGGGCAAGCGCGGCGATCTGCTCGCGCTCGCGCTGGCGCGGCTCCAGGCGCTCGCGCCCGAAATGCGCCGCGCCGCGCTGTCGGCGACGGTGGCCGACCCGCAAGCGTTCCGCGCGTGGCTCGCGCCGTGGGGGGACATCGACGCCGTGACGCTGGTCGAGGGCGAGGCGGGGGCCGAGCCCGAGGTCGACATTCTCCTGCCCGAGGACGCGCGCGTGCCGTGGGGCGGGCACGCCGCGGTATGGGCGGTGCCGCAGCTCTACGAGGCGGTCAAGGCCAACAAGACCACGCTGATCTTCACCAACACGCGCTTCCTCGCCGAGCTGATCTTCCAGCAGCTGTGGGACGTCAACGACGACAACCTGCCGATCGGCATCCACCACGGCTCGCTGTCGAAGGAGGCGCGACGCAAGGTCGAGGGCGCGATGGCGCAAGGGCGATTGCGCGCGCTCGTCGCCACCGCCAGCCTCGACCTCGGCGTCGACTGGGGCGACATCGACCTCGTCGTCCAGATGGGCGCGCCCAAGGGCAGCTCGCGCCTGTTCCAGCGGATCGGCCGCGCCAACCACCGGCTCGACCAGCCGAGCCACGCGCTGCTCGTCCCGGGCAACCGCTTCGAATACCTCGAGGCGCAAGCCGCGGTCGACGCGGTCGCGGAAGGCCAGCGCGACGGCGAGGATTTCCGCCCCGGCGGGCTCGACGTGCTCGCCCAGCACGTCATGGCTTGCGCTTGCGCCGGGCCGTTCGACGAAGCCGCACTGCTCGCCGAAGTGCGCTCGTCGCTGGCTTACGCGTGGGTCGACGAAGTCGCGTGGCAGCGCGTACTCAGCTTCGTCGCGACCGGGGGATACGCGCTGAAGGCCTACGACCGGTTCAAGCGGATCGTCCGCGATGCGAACGGCATGTGGCGCCTCACCCACCCCGAGCACGCCGCGCGCCACCGGCTCAACGCCGGGATCATCCTCGACGCCGAGATGATCGAGATTCGCTTCAGGAACGGCCGCTCGCTCGGCCGCGTCGAGGAGCAGTTCGCCGCGAGCCTGCGCGACGGCGACACGTTCCGATTCGCCGGCATGGACCTCGAGGTCGAATCGATGCGCGACCTCGAGCTGATCGTCCGCGCCGCCAAGAGCTCCGGGACGATCCCGTCGTACCTCGGCGCGCGGATGCCGCTGACCACGCACCTCGCCGACCGCGTCCGCGCGATGCTCGCCGACCGCCCCGGCTGGGCGCGCTTCCCCGACGACGTCCGCGCATGGCTCGAGGTGCAGGACTGGCGCTCGGAGATGCCCGGCCCCGGCTCCTTGCTGGTCGAGAGCTTTCCGCACGGCAAGCGCGAGTACACCGTGATGTACCCGTTCGAGGGGTGGAACGCGCACCAGTCGCTGGGGATGCTGTTGACCCGGCGGATGGAGGACGCGGAGCTGCGCCCGCTCGGCTTCGTCGCCAACGATTATTCGCTCGCGCTTTACGGACTCCGCGCCGTCGAGGATCCCGCCGCGCTGCTCTCGCCCGACATCCTCGCGCACGAGTTCGTCGAATGGGTCCAGAACTCGCACCTTCTGCGCCGCGCGTTCCGCGAGGTGGCGGTGATCGGCGGGCTGGTCGAGCGCCACCACCCGGGCAAGCGCAAGTCGGGCAAGCAGGTGACCTTCTCGACCGACCTGATCTACGACGTGCTGCGCAAGTACGAGCCCGACCACGTGCTGATCGAGGCGGCGTGGGCCGACGCGCGCACCCGGATGACCGACGTCGGCCGCGTCGCCGACCTGCTCGACCGGGCCGCGCGGCAGATCGTCCACGTCAAGCTCGACCGGGTCAGCCCGATGGCGGTGCCGGTGATGGTGATGATCGGGCGCGAAAGCCTGCCCCAGGGCGCCGCCGACGACGAGCTGCTGCTCGAGGCCGAGACGCTCGCCGCGCAGGCGATGCGCGCGACGCGCGAATAGCGCGGCTCCCCGCAATCGCGCGCCGTTAGTAACTCGCCCTTAACTGCCTTTGCGCGACTCGTGAGGCGATGGCTGTCGCCGCACATTTCGAAACGCCGGACGCAGGCGCGGGCCGCGCGCGGGGCGCGCGGCGCACGCTGCGGCTGGAAACGCACGGCGCGAGCGCGACGGGCGCCGCCGCGGTGCTGATCCACAACATCTCGGCCACCGGCCTGCTGCTCGAAAGCGATACGCCGATCGCCGCGGGCGAGACGATCGAGATCGACCTGCCGCTGGTCGGGATGACCCCGGGACGCGCGGTGTGGTCGAGCGGCAAGCTGATCGGCTGCCGGTTCGACGCGCCGCTGTCCACCGCCGCGCTGAGCGCCGCGCAATTGCGCAGCGCGGTCGCGCCCGAGGTGGCCGAGCGGGGAGTCTCGGGCGAGGCCCCGCCGGACGACGACACGTTGGGCGCGCGGCTCCAGCGGCTGCGCAAGGCGCGCGGGCTCAGCCTCGACCAGCTCGCCGCGCGGCTCGGGGTGAGCAAGCCGACGATCTGGGCGTGGGAGCACGGCCGCGCGCGCCCGATCGAAAGCCGGATCGAGGCGCTCGCCGAGGCGCTCGAGGTCGAGCGCAGCGAACTCGTGCTGGCCGACGACCGCTCCGAACGGTTGCGCGCGTTGCTCGGCAAAGTGCGGCTCCAGCTCGCGGTGGCGGCGGCGACGAGCCCCGAAAAGATCAGGATCATGATCGAGCTTTGAGTGCCATTGTCGGCCGATCTGCGAACATATCTTTTCCACAGCGAAAATAATGGTAAATAAAGGTGTTGCCCGATTCGGCGGTTGGGATGTTAGTTGATGGTTAATTAACACCTGTCGAGTTAAATAGAAGGGCATTCCGATGTGTATTCAGGTCGTCCGCTGCTCACTTGACTGACAAGATATGCGCGGACGTGATGAATGGGCCGGGGGGCTGGGGGCAAGATGAGCGTTGACTTCACGCTGCGGCAGAGCTTCGACTTGTTCAGGATGCTCGCCGAGACATCGACCGACGTCCTCCTCAAGACCGATCGCGAAGGCTATATCGTCCACGCCGCGCCGGCGCTCGAGCGAGTCGGGCTGAGGTTGCCTGGCGAGCCGGCGCGCCGCCATTTGCGCGACGTCGTCGGCCCCGCGTTCGCCGCCGCGGTGATGGCCGAGCACGATACGGCGCTCGCCGACCGGCGCCCGACCGGTCCGTGGATCGAGTTCTCGGCCTCCGCGGGCGGAGGGCGCGAGGCGTGGTTCGAGATCCAGACGCGCTGCCTGGTCGATCGCGGCGGCGAGGTCGGCGGCGCGGTCAGCATCGTGCGCAGCATCGATGAGCGCCGGACTTACGAGGAGCGGCTGTTCGCCGCGGCGATGACCGATCCGCTGACCGGCCTGACCAACCGCAGCGCGTTCATCGCGATGCTCCGCCACCTCGCCGAGCAACGAACGGTGGGCTGCCTCGCGATCTTCGGGCTCGACCACTTCAAGTCGGTCAATCTGCGCTACGGCCATTCGGCGGGCGACGAAGTGCTGGTCGCGTTCGCCGAGCTCCTGCGCATCCTCACCCGCTCGGACGACATCCTCTCGCGGATCGGCGGCGAGAGCTTCGGGGTGATCCTGCCCGGGACGAGCCGTGACCAGGCTCAGCGGATCTGCGGACAAATCGTCGCGACGCTCGCCGAGCTCAACGAGCCGGCGGGGGCGAGGAGCCTGACGATCACCGCCAGCGCGGGGATCGCCGAGATCGCGGGCTCGCTCGACGACACCGTCCGCCGCGCCGAGCTCGCGCTGGTCCGGGCCAAGGCCAACGGCCGCAACCGTGTCGAGCTCGACCGCGCCGCAGCGCGCGCTGCCTGACCGGCCATGAAAAAAGGGCGGATCGCTCGGCCCCTTTTTTCGTTCATGAGTCGAGGCGTGGATTGGGCGGTTAGCCGCCGGCCTTGCCGAACGTGGCGAACTGCTCGTTGCCGACGAAGCCGAACTTGGTCACGCCCGAATCCTTGATCACCTTGAGCACCTGGTTGGCAATCTCGTAGCTGGCGTACTCCTCGGGCTGGAACTGGAGCTCGGGCTCGACTTCCATCTTGCGCGTCTCCTGGAGCAGGAACACCAGGTTGTTGATCGTCTGCGGGCTGCCGTTCCACAGAATCTGGTTGGTCTGGGTCAGCACCAGCTTGTTCTTGACCGGATCCATGATCGGCTGGTCGGTCGGCGGGGTCGCCTGCGGCAGGTCGATGCTGACCGCGTGCGTCGCCACCGGAATCGTGATGATAAACATGATGAGGAGCACGAGCATGACGTCGATCAACGGCGTCGTGTTCATTTCCATCATCGGCGAGCCGTCGTCCTTGCCGCCGCTCATAGCCATCGGGGGTTACTCCTGTTCAATTCGTGCGCGTCCGCCGGCTCGCGGCGGCGCCTGGGTTAGCCGAGCGGATCGACCGGGTTGGCGATGAAGCCGACGCGCGGATAGCCCGAGATCTGGACGTTGTAGATCGCCCCGGCGATGCACTTCCACGGCACGTTGACGTCGCCGCGGATGTGGACCTCGGGGATCTTGTCGGGATCGATGTTCTCGGCCCCGCCCTCGCGCTTGACGATCGCGTCGAGCCGCTCGAACGCCTTCTTGGCGAGCTCCTGATTGTCGACCGGGGCGGTGTTGTTGAAGTAGATCCGGCATTGCCCGCCGCGCGCCGAGCCGGTGTAGCCGGGATCGCCCGGGCTGCGCCCGCCCTCGTCGGTCGAGACCACCGAGAGCAGCAGGTTCTCGACCTTGTCCTGCGATTCCTCGCTGGGCAGGATCGGGACCTTGAGCTTCTCGATCGTCTGGATCGCGACCGGGACCGCGATCAGGAAGATGATCAGGAGCACCAGCATCACGTCGACCAGCGGCGTGGTGTTGATGTCCGACATCGGCCTTACCTCGCCGCCGGCTGGTCCTACCGAAACTGCCATTCTTCACATCCTGTCTTGTCGGCCGGCGTTGTCGGCCTGCCTTGCCGGACGGTGGGCCTCTCGGGGAAAGGCCCGCCACCCGCCCGCCACGGGCGGCCGCATGCTTCACCCGGCCGGCCCGACGGCTCGCGCCGCCGCGGCCGGCCGCAATCGTTCAGGCCCTGGGCGGCATCGTGCCGGCGGTGGGAGCCGCCGGGCGCGCCGGAGCGGCCGGGGTCGCGCCTTTGGCCGGCGTGGTGATCATCACCGGGCGAACCGCGCCCTTGGAGTTGATGTTGGCGAGCACGTCGGTCGAGAAGCCCGAAAGGTTCTCGGCGATCCGCTTGTTGCGCGCCTGGAGCCAGTTGTAGGCGAGCACCGCCGGGACCGCGACGAGCAGGCCGAGCGCGGTCATGATCAGCGCCTCGCCGACGGGGCCCGCGACCTTGTCGATCGAGGCCGAACCGGCGATGCCGATGTTGATCAGCGCGCGGTAGATGCCGACCACGGTGCCGAACAGGCCGACGAACGGCGCGGTCGCGCCGACCGTGGCGAGGAACGGGAGGCCCCCCGCAAGGCGGGCGTTGATCGAATCCTCCGAGCGCCGCAGCGAGCCGTACAGCCAATCGTGAGCGTCGGTCTCGTTGACCATCTTGCCATGCTCGTCCTCGGCGAGGAGGCCGTCGTCGACGAGCTGGCGGAACGCCGAGTTCTTGTCGAGCTTGTTGGCGCCTTCGCGCAGGCTGTTGGCGCGCCAGAACCCGGTCCGCACCTCGCGCGCCTGGCGCATGATCCGCTGCTGTTCGAAGAACTTGGTGAAGAGGATGTAGAACGAGCCGAACGACATGATCCCGAGCACGATCACGGTCGCGTAGGCGATGAACCCGCCCTGCTCGAGCGCTTCGGCGAAGCCGAACTTGTTCTGCGGCGTGGCGGCGGCGTTCCCGGCCGCGGCAAGAAGGTTGGTCAGCATGCGGGTCTTCCTCTCAAACAATCGGTGATGGCAGGCGTTGATGTTCGGTCCGGGCCGGGCGCCCGGCCCGGACGGCGTGGCTAGTTGATCTTGTACACGATCGAGGTGCTCGCCGACCCGGTGGTCGGGTTTCCGCTGGCGTCGAGCGCGGGATTGTAGCGCGCATACCGCTCCATCCCCTGGCACGCCGCCGAATCGAGGTCTCCCGATCCGCTCGAGCTGGTCACCGAGCAGGCGGTGACGCGCCCGTCGGCGGAGATCGTGACGCGCACCCCGACGCGGCCCTCGATCTCCTTGCGCAGCGCGGCGGCGGGATAATTCTCCTGGATGCGCGCGGCCCAGCCGCCCTGGCCCTTCGGCGTCGCCCCGCGCGACTTGTTGACCGCCGGGGGAGGCGGGGGCGCGGGCGGCGGCGCGGTGTACGTCACCGGCGCGGGCGGCGGCGGCAGCTGCACCGTCTGGACTTGCGGCGCGGGCCGCTCGAAGCTGATCGGAGGCGGCGGCGCGACGATCGGCGGCGGCGGCACCGGCTGGTCGGGCGGCGGCGGCGGCGGCTCCTCGGGGGGCTTTTCCTCGTCCACGTCGAACGTCTCGACGCGCTCCTTGATCTTCTTGACGGCCTCGTAAGCGAGGCCGGTGACCAGCGCGTAGCCGACGATAATGTGGAGAATCGCAACGATGATGAGCGCGGTGATGCGGTTGCCGCTCATCTTTTGGTCAGCGTATGCCATCCAGATCCTCTGCTTTATGCCCTAGCGCCGCGGGCCACCCCGCGGCTCCGTCCCACCGGCCGAACCCTCGTGGCGAGGTTCGCGCCCGCGGGCCGTTCTAATTCGTCTCGCTCCACCCTGCCGGAAACCCGGACCGCCGATCGCGGGCGAGGGTGCCCGTGGACGGCGGAAATCGGGGCTTTGTCTTATCGTTCCCGATCGGTCGGAGCTTTAACCGTGAAGCCAGAATGGCGCAAATGCTTTATCGGTTAACTCCCGATTCACCGTTCGGCTCCTGAAACGGCGCCACTAATCGTCATTTTTTTAGCCGCTTGGGTCGACTCCCCCGATCCGATCGAAGACGAAAGAGCGAGCCATGCCGACCGTCCGACGCGCCGAATCCCTCGCTCTCGCGCTCGTCCTCTCCTTCGGAACGGCGCTGCTCGCGGCCGCTGCGCCGCCCGCCGCGATTCCCGGCGAGGCCGCGTTGACATACGCCGACCTCGCCGATCTCGCCGACGCCGCCCCGCTGGTTGCGCGCGCGCAAATCCGCTCGGTCAAGCGGCTCGATCCCGAGCAGGCGCGCGGCGCCCGTCCCGGGATGGCACGCGTGCTGGTCAAGGCGCGGACGCGCGCGCTGCTGGTCGGCGCCGGGCTCGGCGAATCGATCGCCTACCTCGCCGACCTTCCGCTCGACGCCAAGGGGCGCCTGCCCAAGCTCGACAAGCGCGAGGTGCTGCTGTTCGCGAGCCCCGTCGCCGGGCGGCCGGGCGAGCTGCGCCTGGTCGCGCCCGACGCGCAGCTCGCGTGGAGCCAGGGAATCGAGGACCGCTTGCGCGCGATCCTCACCGAGCTCGTCGCGCCCGGCGCGCCGCCGCGCGTGCTCGGCGTGCGCGAGGCGATGCACGTCGCCGGCAACCTGCTCGGCGAGGGCGAGACGCAGATATTCCTGTCGACCCAGGCCGGCGACCCGGTCTCGATCACCGTGCTGCGCCGCCCCGGCGCCCCGCCGCAATGGGGCGTCGCGTTCGGCGAGATCGTCGACCAGGCCGCGCGCCCGCCGGAGCGCGACACGCTCGCGTGGTATCGCCTCGCCTGCTTCCTCCCCGCCGGGGTGACCCCGGCGACGATCCTGCCGGGCGCCGACGCCGACCGGCGCAAGGCCGCCGAGGACTATCGCTACGTCCGCGGCCAGCTCGGCGCCTGCCCGCGCATCCGCCCCGACGAGTGGCGGCGGAGGTAGCGCGCGCCCGCGCGTGTCCCTAAGGGGCGCGTACTCCGGGAGACACGCCGCGCATGACCCAACCGTTACGCATCGCGCTCGCCGGGCTCGGCACCGTCGGCGCGGGGGTGATTCGCCTGCTCGAGGCCAACGCCGCGCTGATCGCGCGCCGAGCGGGGCGAGGCATCGAGATCGTCGCGCTGTCGGCGCGCGACCGCACCAAGGACCGCGGCGTCGACATCTCGGCGTACGCGTGGGACGACGACATGGGGAGCCTTGCCGCGCGGACGGACGTCGACGCGGTGGTCGAGCTCGTCGGCGGCGCCGACGGCCCCGCGCTGACCCTTGCGCGGCGTGCGATCGCCAACGGCAAGGCGCTGGTCACCGCGAACAAGGCGATGATCGCGCACCACGGCACCGACCTCGCCGAGGCGGCCGAGGCGGCGGGCGTCGCGCTCAAGTTCGAAGCCGCGGTCGCGGGAGGCGTGCCCGTCATCAAGGGCTTGCGCGAGGGCGCCGCGGCGAACGCGATTGAGCGCGTCTACGGAATCCTCAACGGCACCTGCAATTACATCCTCTCGACGATGGAGGCGAGCCGCGCCGAGTTCGCCGAGGTGCTTGCACAGGCGCAAGCCAGGGGCTTTGCCGAGACCGACCCGTCGTTCGACATCGACGGGGTCGACGCCGCGCACAAGCTCGCGATTCTCGCCTCGATCGCGTTCGGCAGCCGCATCGCGTTCGCGCCGGTCGAGATCGCGGGCATCCGCCGCGTGCTCGCCGCCGACATCGCGCAGGCCGCGCAGCTCGGCTATTGCATCCGCCTGATCGGGATCGCCGAAGCGATTGTGGGCGAGGGCGCGCCGCGCCTGTTCCAGCGCGTCCACCCCTACCTCGTGCCGCGCGGCCACCCGCTCGCGCACGTCGACGGCGCGACCAACGCGGTCGTCGCCGAGGGCAACTTCTCGGGCCGGCTGCTGTTCCAGGGGGCGGGCGCGGGCGACGGGCCAACCGCCAGCGCGGTGGTCGCCGACCTGATCGACATCGCCCGCGACCTCGGCCGAGAGGGCGAGACCGCGGCGCCGTTCTCGATCCCCGTCGCCGAACTCGAGGCGATGGCGCCCGCCGAATCGGGACACCGGATGGGTAAGGCCTACTTGCGCTTCATCGTCGCCGACCGCCCCGGCGTGCTCGCCGAGATCGCTGCGGCGATGCGCGATGCGGGGGTCTCGATCGAAAGCCTGATCCAGCAGGGCGGCCAGGCTCATCTGGGCGGCGCGGACGCGGGCGAGCCGGTGCTCGTGGCGATGGTCACCCACGAAGGGCCGGAACGCTGCATCGCCGAGGCGCTGCGCCTGCTCGAAGGCTCACCGAGCCTGGTCGAGCCGCCGCTGGTGATGCATCTTCTGGGTGAGTAGCTCCTCCCCGGGACGGGGAGGGGGACCAGCGAAGCGGGTGGAGGGGACTCGCCTCTGGGCGCAACTTCGAGATGACGCGTCAAGCCGCACTCCGCTCCACCGCCTTCGGCGGTCCCCCTCCCCATTTTGGGGAGGATCAAGGCTCAGCCTTTTCGCCTTTGGCGATGAGGTCGGCGTCGGAATTGGCGGGCGCTTCGGGGATTTCCTTGACGTCGAAGTAATAGATCGGCGGCCCCGGGCACGGCGGGATGAAGCAGCCTTTGATCGAGACCTGACCCTTGGGATAGCGCGGCGACAAGTCGGGCGCGCGGGGCAGGCCGTCGTTGGTCGACTTGGCCGAATCGAGGTCCTCGCGCCCGGGATAGCGGTCGGCCTCGTCGTCGCGTTTGCGGCAGACGATGATCTCGTCGGCCGAAGCGTTGCCCAGCACGCAACGCTTGTCGCGCAAGTCGGTCTGGCTCTTCTGCGCGGTGATCCGGTCCTGGACCCGGCGGTCGGTCTCGGATTCGATATTTTGAGCGAAGCCGGGGCCGGGGAGCGAGAGCAACGCGAGCGCAAACCAAAGCCCCGCGGGGCGGAATCTCGACAAGGGTGGCTCCGCTCTCTAGGGCGACCCCGACTTCCCCGTCATCGCCTGAATTGGATGTGAATGTGAACCGCAGCGCTGCCCCCGCGCCCCCGACCAAGACGAGCCCCAAACCGAGCGACGTGCTCGACCGCGTGCTCGTGCTCGAGATGGTCCGCGTCACCGAGGCGGCCGCGATCGCCGCGTCGACGATGGTCGGGCGCGGCGACGAGAAAGCCGCCGACGCCGCCGCGGTCGAGGCGATGCGCGCCGCGCTCAACGAGCTGGCGATGGACGGCACCGTGGTGATCGGCGAGGGCGAGCGCGACGAGGCGCCGATGCTGTTCATCGGCGAAAAGGTCGGCTCGGCGCTAGGCACCGGCCCGCGGATCGACATCGCGCTCGACCCGCTCGAAGGCACCACGATCACCGCCAAGGCGGGGGCCAACGCGCTCGCGGTGCTGGCGATCGCCGAGCAGGGCTGCCTGCTCAACGCCCCCGATGTCTACATGGACAAGATCGCGGTCGGGCCGGGCTATCCCGCCGGCGTCATCGACCTCGATCGCCCGGTTTCGGAAAACGTCGCCGCGGTCGCCTCGGCCAAGGGCGTCAAGCCGAGCGAGCTGATCGTCTGCGTGCTCGACCGGCCGCGCCACGCCGGCCTGATCGCCGAGCTGCGCGCGATCGGCTGCGGCATCCAGCTGATCCCCGACGGCGACGTCGCCGGGGTCATCGCGACGACCGACGAGGATACCGGGATCGACCTCTACATGGGCAGCGGCGGCGCCCCCGAAGGCGTGCTCGCGGCCGCCGCGCTGCGCTGCGTCGGCGGCCAGTTCAAGGGCCGCCTGCTGTTCCGCAACGAGGATGAGCGCAGCCGCGCGCGCAAGTGGGGGATCACCGACCTGGGCAAGCAGTACGACTTGTCCGAGCTCGCCAAGGGCGATTGCATCTTCGCCGCGACCGGGGTCACCGACGGCTCGCTGCTGGCGGGCGTCAAGCGCCGCAAGGGCGGCTGCATGACCACCGAGAGCGTGGTGATGCGCGCCAGCAGCGGCACGGTCCGCTGGGTCAAGGGCGAGCACCGCACGCGCAGGTGATCTAACGCCGGCACGCCTCCTGCCCGCCCCGGGCCACCGACAGCCGCGACGGGGCGCTCGTCGAGGTGCTGAGGACGATTCCCGTTGCGGCGCAGCGGCGCAGCTGGAAGCGGACCTTGCGCGCCTTGAAGTCGAGGCTCACGCGCCGGAACGTCGCCATAAGGTCGGTCCCGAGCAGCAGCGCGGGCTCGTCGATCAGCCCGAACACCGCGAACGGCGGAACTTCGGCGAACGCGATCGGCACGTCGTGAAGGATCACCGAGCCGAGCCGGATCTCGGCGATGCGCGCGATTTGCAGGTCGAGCGTCACCCCGGTCACCCCGGTCACCGCGATCGTGGTGAACTCGGTGTGCTTGCGCAGCAGCCGGTCGCGCAGCGCGAGGTTGCCGATCGTGATCTCCGAGCCGGTATCGACCACCGCGTCGATCGTCTGGCGGTTGGCGGTGACCGCGGTGAGGATCAGCTGGCCGCGCCGCCGCCGGGCGCTGACCACGATCTCGCCGTCGAGCCGCGGCGCGCGGCGATTGGCGTCCTCGACCGTGATCACGCGCTTCTCGAAGTCGAGCATCAGCCGCTGGCGGACCAGCGCGTCGATCCCGATCATCCCCTCGCCGCCGAGGTCGCGGTCCTTGAGCACGGGCAGTTCGAGGTCGTAGAAGCGTCCCTGGCCGAGCTCGAGCTCGTCGACCAGCACGCGCTCGACCCGGCTGCTGTCGGTCATCCCGTTGAGCAGCACCGGGGTGCCCGGCGGCAGCTGGAGCGCGCGCGCGGCGCGCGTTCCGATCACCGAAGTGTCGGCGCCGCTGTCGACGACGAAGCGATA
>DATLDS010000174.1:0-2113 GCA_035525735.1 Novosphingobium sp. | reverse complement strand
GTCTACTTGCAGGAGCCGACCAGCTTCTATTATCCGGGCCTCCCGCAGCACGCATGGTATCCGGCCGAGGAATTTCCGTGGCTGGCCGAGATCGAAGCGGCCGCGCCTGCGATGCGGGCGGAGATCGAAGGCGTGCTCGCGCACGAGCAGGGCGTGGTTCCCTATGTCGAGGAACATTCCGACCGCGCGTCGCGTGGGCACAGCCTGCTCAACGACGCGCGGTGGAGCGCATTCCACCTGTGGAAGGACGGCGAGCGAGTCGAGGAGAATGCGCGCCGCTGCCCGCTGATCATGCGACTGCTCGAGCTCGCGCCGATTCCGCGCATCAAGCGCCGCTCGCCGATGGCGCTGATCTCGATCCTGCGTCCGGCCACGCACATCCCGCCGCACAGCGGAATGCTCAACACCCGGCTGATCTGTCACATCCCGCTGGTGGTGCCGGCCGGCTGCCGCCTACGCGTCGGCGCGCAAACTCGCGCGGTCGTCGAAGGCAAGGCGATGCTGTTCGACGACAGCATCGAGCATGAGGCGTGGAACGACGGGGACGCGGTCCGGGCCGTGCTGCTGTTCGAAATCTGGCGGCCCGAGCTCTGCGAGGACGAACGGGTCGCTCTGACGGCGATGTTCGAAGCCGTGACCGGCTATTCGGACGCCTGAGAAAGGCGCTTCAGCTCGTACAGTTTCTCGAGCGCCTCGCGCGGGCTGAGGCGGTCCGGGTCCAGCTCCGTCAAGGCCGCCGCGAGCGGATCGGGCGCTTGCTCCGCGGGCGCGGCGGCGGCGAACAGCGGGAGGTCGTCGAGGCCCGCGGCAATCCCGCCAGTCGCGTCGCGCCCGGCCTCGAGCTTGGCGAGCACCGACTTGGCGCGCGCGACGACCGCGGACGGAAGCCCGGCGAGCTTCGCCACCGCAACCCCGTAGCTGCGGTCGGCGGCACCATCGGCGACTTCGTGAAGCAGGACGAGGTCGCCCTTCCATTCGCGCGCGCGGACGTGGTGCAGCGACAGCGAGTCGAGCCGGCCGGCAAGGCGGGTGAGCTCGTGATAATGGGTTGCGAACAGCGTCCGGCATTGGAGCTGGTCGTGCATCGCTTCGACTACCGCCCAGGCGATGGCCAGCCCGTCATAGGTCGAGGTCCCGCGGCCGATCTCGTCGAGGATCACGAGGCTGTGCGGGCTCGCCTGGGCGAGGATCGCCGCGGTCTCGACCATCTCGACCATGAAGGTCGAGCGGCCGCGCGCCAGATTGTCCGACGCGCCGACGCGGCTGAACAGCCGGTCCACGATCCCGACCTTGGCGCCTGCTGCCGGGACGAAGCTGCCCGCCTGGGCGAGCACGACGATCAGCGCGGTCTGGCGCAGGAAGGTCGACTTGCCCCCCATGTTGGGTCCGGTGATCAGCCACAGCCGGTCGTTCGGGCCGAGCGACAGATCGTTGGCGACGAACCGCTCGCCATTGCGCTGAAGCGCGGCTTCCACGACCGGATGCCGTCCCGCGTCGATCTCCAGGCACGACTGAGCGGGCAGCCGCGGCCGCGTCCCGCCGCCTTCGGCTGCGCGCTGCGCGTGGCTGGCGGCGACGTCGATGCGCGCGATGGCTTCGCCAGTCGCGGTGATTCGCGGCGCGGCCGCCACGGCAAGCGCGGTCAGCTCTTCGGCATGCGCCGCCTCGGCCGCAATGGCATGGCCGCCGGCCTCGACCACCCGCGTCGCTTCCTCGTGCAGCTCGGGCGAATTGAAGCGGACCACGCCGGCGAGCGTCTGGCGGTGGGTGAAGCCGCTGTCGGGCGCGATCAGCCTGTCGGCATGCCGCGCCGAGACCTCGACATGATAGCCGAGCACCGCGTTGTGGCGGATCTTGAGCGAGCTGACCGCCGTCGCTTCGCGGTAGCGCGCCTCCAGCGCGGCGATCGCGCGCCGGCCGTTCGACGCCGCGTCGCGCAGCGCGTCGAGCTCGGCGTCATAGCCTTCCGCGATGTAGCCGCCCTTCGAAGCGTCAAGCGGGGGCGAGGCGACGAGCGCCCGCCCCAGGCGCTCGGCGAGCGCGTCATGCCCGCCGAGCTTGGGCAGCAGGCCTTGGAGCAGCGGCGGCAGGTCTGGCTCGGCCGCAAGCTCGC
>DATLDS010000171.1:0-8309 GCA_035525735.1 Novosphingobium sp. | reverse complement strand
GCCGCGACCGCGCCGCGCATGATGGCGAGCGTGTTGACCGGGAAGTGCGGGTTCATCGCGAAGCTGTCGATGCCGTGGCGGCGGCAGAAGCGCTCGATCTCGAGCGCGTCGTACGCGCGCTTGGCGGCGATATGGCCGTAGGCCTGCACCGGCGACTGGTTGCCCGTCGCCTTGAACACCCCGCCCAGCAGGATCGGGATATATTCGAACCGGGCCCGAAGGCCGGGGATCGCGCGGTGGACGAGGTAGGCGTTGGGGCTGCCGTAATCGAACAGGAACTCGACCGCTTGCGCCATCACCACGGCTCCTTGAACGGGCGGATTTCCTGCTCGAACGTCCACGCCGAACGCGGCTGGTTGTAAAGCGCCCAATAGGCCTCGGCGATCGCCGCGGGGGGCATCAGGCGGTCGGAGTCGTCGAGCGCCGCCGCGCCTTCGGCCTCGGTGATCCGCGCGCGGACGAACGCGGTGTCGACCCCGGCGTCGATCACCAGGTGCGCGACGTGCAGGCCCCTCGGCCACCACTCGCGCGCGGCCGACTGCGCCATGGCGCGCAGGCCCGCCTTGGCCGCGGCGAACGCGGCGTAGCCCGGGTTGCCGCGCATCGCCGCGGTCGCGCCGGTGATGAAGATCGCGCCCTGCCCTCGCGGCCCCATGATCCGCGCCGCCTCGCGCGTGGTGACGAACCCGGCGAAGCAGGCCATCTCCCACACCTTGCGGAAAACCCGGTCGGTGGTCTCGGTCAGCGGAAAGCGGACGTTGGCGCCGACGTTGAACACCACCAGCGCGAGCGGGGCGATGGCCTCGGCCTCGGCGAGGAACGCGGCGACATCCTCGGGCACCCGCGCGTCGAGCGAGCGGCCGGTGACGCGCCCGCCGAGCAGCGGCGCGAGCTTGTCGCCAGTCCTGCGCCCGGCGTGCACGGCAAAGCCCTCGGCGGCGAACTTCTGAACGATCGCCGCGCCGATGAAATCGCCCGCGCCGAGCACCGCAACCGATCGGTTGTTCATCGCATCACCTCGAAAATCCTCTCCTCGGCCTCGCGCCCGCGTACCCTGATCGTGTCGAGCTCGCGCAAGCTTCGCTCCTCGCCCGCCGCCGCGGCGGTGCGCTCGCACACGATCACCGGCGCCTTGTAGCTCTTGGTCAGCTCCTGGAGCCGCGCCGCCAGGTTCACGCTGTCGCCGATCACGGTGTAGTCCATCCGCTTGGGACTGCCGATCGTCCCCGCGATCACCTCGCCGGTGGCGATGCCGATGCCGAGCTCGAGCGGCGCGAGGCCCTTGGCCGCGCGTCCCTCGTTGATGACCGCGACCATCTCGAGCATCTTCACCGCGGCAGCGACGGCATTTTCGGCGTCATGCTCGCCCGCGAACGGCACGCCGTAGACGGCCATGATCGCGTCGCCGATGTACTTGTCGAGGATCCCGTCGGTCTCGGCCACCGCCTCGAACAGCTCGCTGAACACCTCGTTGAGCATGTCGACGGTCTCGCGCGGGGTCAGCTTCTCGGTCATCGAGGTGAAGCCGCGGATGTCGGCGAACAGCACGCTGGCCCGGCACGCGGTGCCGAACAGCAGGTCGTCGTCGCGCGCCAGCACCTGCTCGACCACCTTCTGCGGCATGAACCGCCGCATCGCGCCCGACAAACGCTTGCCCTCGGAGATGTCCTCGACCAGCACCACCGCGCCGGTCCGCTCGTCGTGGTCGATCAGCGGGACGATCGAAAGGTTGACCGAGCGGACCGCCCCGCCCGCGACCGTCAGCTCGACGTCGAGCAGCACCTTGCCCGCGCCGTTGAGGATCACCTCGCCGATCTCGTCGAGCAGCCAGGCGTTGGCCGCGCCGACCGCGGCCTCGGCCAGCGCGCCGTCGAGCGCGCCCTGCTCGACCCCGAAGATCTCGCACGCCGCGCGGTTGAGCGTCTGGATGCGGAAGTCGCAGTCGAGCGTGACCACCCCGCTCGACATCGAGGCGAGGATGCTCTCGGCGTATTGGCGCGCGGCGACCGCTTCCGAAAACAGCGTGGCGTTGTCGACCGCGATCGCCGCCTGCGCCGCGAACGCGCGCATCCGCTCGACCTCGCCTTCGCCGAACGCGTGCCCCCCGCTGGGGTTGAGCGCCTGCATCACCCCCAGCTTGCGGCCCTCGCGGGTGGTGATCGGCATCGAGATCAGGCTGCCGGTGCGGAACCCCGTCTGCGCGTCGATCTCGGGCTTAAACGACGGATGCGCGTAAGCGTCGGCGGCGATCACCGGCTCGCCCGAGGTGAACGCGGCACCGGCCAGCCCCTCGCCCGCGCCGATGCGGATCTCGCGGTCGTCGACGCCTTCGGCGACCATCGACCACAGCTGGTCCTCGCGCGCGTCGTGGAGGAACAGCGACGACCGCGCCGCGCCGAGGAACCGGCTGGTCGCGCCGACGATTCGCCGCAGCAGCGCGTCGAGCTTGATCTCGCTGGTGATCGACGAGCTGACTTCGAGCAGCTCGCGCAAGTCGGCGTTCGAGCGCTCGGTCTGGGTGATCGCCAGCGCCCACCGCTCGGCCAGCACGACGAGATTGGCGAACAGCAGCGCGACCGCGCCGAATGCGGCGTAATTGGCCCCGCGCGCGAAATCGGCGGATAGCTCGCCGGTCGCCACCGCCGCCACCGCGAGGATCGCCAGGCTGGCGATGCCGACGCCCAGCAGCAGCGGGGCGGCGCCGTCGCGGCCGCGCAGCGCGGCGCGGAAGATCACGACCACCACATAGCCGAGCACCGCGACGAACACCGCCGGCTGAAGCTCGGCAAAGCGGCTCGCGGCATAGCTCCCGGCCACGGTGTACGTCGCCGCAAGGCCCACCACGAACACGGCCGAAAGCGCCTGCAATGCGCGATAGGCTTGCCGCGGGCTCTCGGCGGGGAACAACGCGTGCGCGTTGGCGAGCAATGCCGCGACCCCGATCATCCCGCTGCCCCACGCCACCGCCATCACCGCGGGCCAATCGAGCCGGGGGGCGATCAGCGCGAGGATGTTGTCGAACCCCGCGACCAGCGACGCCGGAAGGAACGCGAAGCACATGATCGCGAGGTAGAGCGGCGCGCGGTCGCTGCGCCGGAACAGGAAGATGACCGCGCCAATGATGCCGAGAAGGAAGAGCGCGACGGTGACGAAGAATTCCTGCGCCCAGCGGTGTGCGCTCCACGCCTGCATCGGCCGCACCTCGCCGAGCACCAGCGGACCGTCGACGCCATTGGCGCGCAACGCCGAGGTCGCGACGTCGAGCGTCACCGCCGCCCCGCCCCCGCCCGCAGGGACCTGGAAATCGCCCTCGAGCGGGCGGATGAGGTAGCGCGGCGGGGGCCCGAACCCGCCGTTCTGCGCGACCGCAACTCCGTCGATCGACAGCCGCGAAGCGCCGAACATCGATGGCACGTAAAGCCGATAACGTCCTTCGGGCAGCCCGCGCAACCGGACGCGATAGGTTGCCGAGCCGCGATCGGGCAAAATGGTACCGTCGGGCGCGCGGACGCCCGCCCACTGCCCGGGCAGGCCGATGCCGAAGGCCCCGCCCAAGGGCTTCGAGCGCCATTCGAATTGCGCCTCGCCCGCCACCTCGACCGGGCGCACGGCGGACATCGCGCCTCCGAAATCGGCCACGCCGTCGACGATCGTCGGGCCTCGTCCGACGCTGCTCATGAAGAACGGCAGGCTGAGGCCGCAAAACAGCAGCATCAGCACGACGCCGAACCAGCGTTGCGCGGCGGGCGCGGGCGCGCTCACCTCACTTGCGGTCCACCGCGATCACCGCGACGGTCAGCCGCGACAGGCACACCAGCTTGCCCGCCTCGTTCTCGATCCGGATCGACCATACTTGCGTCGTCCGTCCCAGCGACTCGGGCCGCGCGGTGGCATAGACCCAGCCCTCGTAGGCCGGGCGGATATGGTTGGCGTTGATCTCCATCCCCACCGCGACGAACTTGTCGCGGTCCACCGTCATCGACGCCGCGACCGAGCCGACCGTTTCCGCCAGCGCGACCGAAGCCCCGCCGTGGAGCCGCTTGAACGGCTGCTGGGTGCGCGCATCGACCGGCATCCGCGCCTTGGCCCAGTCATCGCCGAACCCGACGAACTCGATCCCCAAGTGCTCGGGCATGACGCCGGCGCCCATCCGCGTCAGCGCTTCGACCGAAGGATGCTCGCCCGCCGCCCAGATCATTGTTCACTCCCTCTCGATTCGTCATTGCGAGGAGCGCAGCGACGGAAGCGTAGCTGACCGAAGGTCAACCAATCCAGAGCGGTTGCGCGCGACGCCCTGGATTGCTTCGCTATGCTCGCAATGACGCGGCGGTTAGGGTGTGGCTGGCGAAAATTGCAAGCCGGACCTTATCCGCCCCTTGATGTTAATCGAGCGATTAAATAGGGCAAGCGTCTTCGCTCGCGGGATATAGACCATGTCGCTGCTTTACGACGAGGGCCAGCAGGCCATCGCCACCGAATCGCGCAAGGTCGCCGACGCGCGCGCCGACAAGGCGCGGCTGCTCGCGCTGCTCGAGCGCGGCGGGGCCTACGACGAGACGTTCTGGGCCACCGCACGCGAGCAGGGGTGGACCGCCCTGGCGCTGCCCGAGGACTACGGCGGGCTCGGGCTCGGGCTGGTCGAGCTGGGGCTGGTCGCGCAGGCGACCGGCGCGGCGACCGCGGGCGCGCCGTTCCTCACCCCCGGCTATGGCGCGGCGATCGCGCTGCTCGAAGGCGACGACGCCGAGCTCAAGGCGCGCTGGCTGCCCGGCATCGCTTCGGGCGAGACGATCGCCGCGGTGGCGTTCGCCGAAGGTCAGTCCCCGCTTCCCGAGCGCCCCACCGCGCGGCTCACCGCGGAGGGCCTGACCGGCGAGAAGCCCGGCGTCACCGGCGCGGCGCACGCGCATATCGCGGTGGTCTGGGCGCTGGCCGACGGCGAGCCCGCGCTGGTCCTGGCCGAGATCCGCGACGAGCACCGCCGTCCGATCGACGGGTTCGACAATTCGCGCGGACTCGCCGATCTCGCGTTCGCGAACGCCCCGGCGCAAGTCCTGGTCAAGGGCAAGGCGGCGCGCGCCGCCGCGCACGACGTGCTGGCGCGGATGGCGGTGGTCACCGCGCACGAGCAAGTCGGCGGCGCCGAGGCGTTGCTCCACATCGCGCGCGACTACGCGCTGACGCGCAAGGCGTTCGGCCAGCCGATCGGCGCGTTCCAGTCGATCAAGCACCGCATCGCCGAGCTGTACGGGCTGGTCGAGATCGCGCGCGCCAACTGCATCCACGCCGCCAGCCGCGCCCATGAGACGGGGAGCGAGGCGGACTTCCTCAAGGCCGCCGCCGCCGCGCGGATTTCCGCGACCGAGGCTTACGATACCGCGGCGCGCGACACGATCCAGGTCCACGGCGGGATCGGCGTGACGTGGGAGACCGGGCTGCACCTCCACATGCGCCGCGCGCGCAGCCTGGCGATCGAGCAGGGCAACCTGATGTGGTGGGAGGACTTGCTGGTGCGGGAACTGACCGGAGTGGCGGCATGAGCGACCTCGAAGACTTCCGCCTGCGCGCCCGCGACTGGCTGGCCTCGGTCGCGCCCGAGTTCGCGAGGCCGGCGCGGCGCGGGCTCTCGGTCGAGGACGACCTCGCGGTCGGCCGCCGCTACATGGCGGCGAAATACGACGCCGGGTTCGCCGGGATCAACTGGTCGCCCGAGATCGGCGGCCAGGGCCTCTCCAACCTTCACAAGATCGCGTTCGACGCCGAGGAAATGGCCTGGGGCATGCCGGTCGGCTACTTCGGCATCTCGCTCGGCATGCCGATCCCGATCCTGATCCAATACGGCCAGGACCGCGACTGGGTGAAGCAGCGCGTGGTCAAGGCGCTGCGCGGCGAGGAGATCTGGTGCCAGCTGTTCTCCGAGCCCTCGGGCGGCTCGGACCTCGCGGCGCTGCGGACCAAGGCCGAGACCGACGGCAACGGCTGGAAGCTCAACGGCCAGAAGGTGTGGACCAGCTGGGCGCAGTATTGCGACTACGGCGTGATCGTCGCGCGCAGCGACCCCACCGTGGCCAAGCACAAGGGGCTGACCTATTTCTGGGTCGACATGAAGGCGCCGGGGGTCGAGGTCCGCCCGATCAAGCTCGCCGGCGGCGACAGCCACGTGAACGAGGTGTTCTTCGACGACGTCAAGCTCGCCGGCGACCAGCGCATGGGCGAAGTCGGCGGCGGCTTCGGCGTCGCGCTCCACACGCTGATGATCGAGCGCTACATCGCCACCGATAGCGCCGGGTTCGGCCCGCACCTCGACGTGTTCGTCGACTTGGCGCGCGAACTGGAAGTGAACGAGAAGCCCGCGCTCGAGGACGGCCGCGTCCGCTCGGCGATCGCGCGCAACTACGCGATGCGCTCGGGGCTCGAGGCGATTACGCGGCGCGCGATGCTGATGATGGAGGCGGGGATGCAACCGGGGCCCGAGGGCAGCTTGCAGAAGCTCGTCGCGGTGCGCAGTCGGCAAAAACTGTCGGAGCTCGCGCTCGACCTCCAGGGCAACACCGGGCTGGCGTTCGATCCGCACGCCTACGTCAAGGAGGATTGGGGCGCGAGCTGGCTCAACGCGCCGACGGGCCGCATCGCCGGCGGCTCGGACGAAGTGCTTCTCAACACCATCGCCGAGAAGATCCTCGGCCTGCCGCAGGACCACCGCCCCGACAAGGGCGTGCCGTTCAACCAGATTCCCGCCTAGGAGAGCCGCCATGACCGAAGCCTATATCATCGACGCCGTCCGCACCCCGCGCGGGGTGGGCAAGCCCGGCAAGGGCGCGCTCAGCCACCTCCACCCGCAGCACCTCGCCGCGACGGTCCTGAAGGCGATCAAGGACCGCAACCACCTCGACACCGCGACGGTCGACGACATCGTCTGGTCGACCAGCTCGCAGAACGGCAAGCAGGGCGGCGACCTCGGGCGGATGGCGGCGCTTTCGGCGGGCTACGACGTCAAGGCCAGCGGCACCACGCTCGACCGCTTCTGCGGCGGCGGGATCAGCTCGGTCAACTTCGCCGCCGCCAGCGTCATGAGCGGGATGGAGGACTGCGTCATCGCCGGCGGGACCGAGATGATGAGCTACACCTCGGCCTACGCCGCCGAGCAGGCGGGCGCCGGGCTCCCGCCGCGGCTGATGGGCGCGGGCCACGAGGCGCTCGACGCGCTCCACCCGCAATCGCACCAGGGCGTGTGCGGCGACGCGATCGCGACGATCGAGGGGATCGACCGCCAGGCGCTCGACGACCTCGCCCTCGTCAGCCAGCAGCGCGCCGACCGGGCGATTCGGGAAGGCCGCTTCAGCAAGAGCGTGGTCCCGGTCCACAACCCCGACGGCACCGTCGCGCTCGACCGCGAGGAGTTCCCCCGCCCCGAGACCACCGCCGAGGGCCTCGCCGCGCTCCAGCCGAGCTTCGCCAAGATCGCCGACTTCGACATCGGCGGCACCACCTTCCGCCAGCAGATCAACCGCCGCTACCCCGACGTCACGATCGAGCACTTCCACCATGCCGGCAACTCGTCGGGCGTGGTCGACGGCGCCGCCGCGCTGCTGATCACCTCGCCCGAGTACGCCAAGGCCAACGGCCTCAAGCCGCGCGCCCGCATCGTCGCGTACGCCAACCAGGGCGACGACCCGACGCTGATGCTCAACGCCCCCGTCCCCGCGGCGAAGAAGGTGCTCGCCAAGGCCGGGCTGACCAAGGACGACATTGACGTGTGGGAGATCAACGAGGCGTTCGCGGTGGTCGCCGAGAAGTTCATCCGCGACCTCGATCTCGACCGCGCCAAGGTCAACCCCAACGGCGGGGCGATGGCGCTCGGCCACCCGATCGGCGCGACCGGCTCGATCCTCGTCGGCACCGCGCTCGACGAGCTCGAGCGCACCGGCGGGCGCTATGGCCTGATCACGATGTGCGCGGCGGGCGGCATGGCCCCCGCGCTGATCATCGAGCGAGTTGAGGGCTGAGCAAGGCTTGGGTCAGGACAACATATGGCCGTACCAAACTTCGATCTCACCGGCCGCGTTGCGCTGGTCACGGGAGCATCGTCCGGATTCGGCGCGCATTTTTCGCGCCTACTGGCATCCGCAGGCTGCGGCGTCGTGATTGGCGCGCGCCGAGTGGACCGCTTGGAAGATCTGCGCGCCGAGATCGAGGCGGCAGGGGGCAAGGCCCTGGCGGTCGCGCTCGACGTGACCGACGAGGCTTCGACCATCGCCGCCTACGATGCCGCTGAAGCCGCGTTCGGAACGGTCGACACGATCGTCGCG
>DATLDS010000125.1:0-7231 GCA_035525735.1 Novosphingobium sp. | reverse complement strand
TCCGCGCCGCCTTGTTGGGGGGCGAGGCCTGCTCGAGCTGCGCCGCCGCCGCGCCGAAGCGCAGCGGGAAGATCGCGAGGCCCCCCAGCCCGAAGGTGAACGCCAGCGGCGGCGAGCCGACGAACACGTCCTCGGGCGTCACGCCGAGCACTTCGCGGGCATAGCCGTCGGCGATGATCAGCAGGTCGCGGTGAAAATGCATCGTCGCCTTGGGCTCGCCGGTGGTGCCCGAGGTGAAGCCGAGCAGCGCGACGTCGTCGCGGCCCGTGGCGACGGCGTCGAACCCCACCGGCTTGCCCAGCGCGACGCGGTCGAGCTCGGCGTCGTGGTTGGCGGTGCCGTCGAAGCCGATAACCTGGCGCAGGAAGCGGCTGTCCTTGGCGCACGTCACCAGCTCGTCGAGGCTGCGGGTGTCGCACAGCGCGAGGCCGATCTCGGCCTTGTCGACGATGGCGCCGAGCTCGCCGGCGCGGAGCATCGGCATGGTGTTGACCACGACCGCGCCGGCCTTGGTCGCGGCGAGCCAGCACGCGACCATCGCCGGATTGTTGGGCCCGCGGATCAGGACGCGGTGGCCGGCGCGCACGCCGTAATCCTCGACCAGCGCGTGAGCGATGCGGTTCGACCAGTCGGCGAGCTCCTTGTAAGTGCGCATCCGGCCGTTGCCGATCAGCGCGACGCGGTCGCCGTGACCGCGCGCGACTTGCGCGTCGGTGAGCTCGACCGCGGCGTTGAGCCGTTCGGGGTAGTCGTAGCCGTCGAGCCGCAGCTCGGGCCATTCGTCGGGCGGCGGCAGATTGTCGCGCGCAAACGTGTCGACGTGCGCGCTCGGGCCGAGCTTCAGCATCAGTCGCCCTCGAACACCGGCGCCTGCTTGGCGACGAAGGCGTTGTAGGCGCGCTCGAAATCGCGCGTCTGCATGCAGATCGCCTGCGCCTGCGCCTCGGCCTCGATCGCCTGATCGATCCCCATCGACCATTCCTGGTTGAGCTGGGTTTTGGTAATACCGTGCGCGAAGGTCGGCCCCTCGCTCAGCCGCGTCGCCAGCGCGACCGCCTCGGCCTCGAGCGCTTGCGCCTCGACCAGCCGGTTGTAGAAGCCCCAGCGCTCGCCTTCCTCCGCGCTCATCGTCCGTCCGGTGTAAAGCAGATCGGCGGCGCGGCCCTGGCCGATGATCCGCGGCAGGATCGCGCACGCGCCCATGTCGCAGCCGGCGAGGCCGACGCGGGTGAACAGGAACGCGGTTTTGGCCGCCGGGGTGGCGAGCCGCAGGTCGGAGGCCATCGCGACGATCGCGCCCGCGCCGACCGCAACCCCGTCGATCGCGGCGATGATCGGCTTGCCGCAGTGGAGCATGGCCTTGACCAGGTCGCCGGTCATCCGGGTGAAGGCGAGCAGCCGTTTCATGTCCATGGCGACCAGCGGTCCGATGATCTCGTGGACGTCGCCGCCCGAGCAGAAGTTGCCGCCGTTGGGCAGGAACACCACCGCGTCGACGTCCTCGGCGTAAGCCAGCGCGCGGAATGCGTCGCGCAACTCAGCGTAACTTTCGAAGGTCAGCGGGTTCTTGCGCTCGGGCCGGGCGAGGCGGATGCAGGCGACGCGTCCGCGCATCTCCCACACGAAGTGCGTGGGGCTCAAGTCCGCCATCGTCGTCATTGATCGTCCTCCCATGGGCTGCGGAACGAAGCGAGGATCGCGGCGACGTCGCGCGCGTCATCGCGGCTCACCCCGCCGAGCAGTTCTTCGATCCAGCGGGCGTTGGCCGCGGCCATCGCGGCGAAGGCGGTGCGGCCGGCGTCGGTCAGCCGGACGATCGAGGCGCGGCGGTCGCCCGCGCGCCCGGTGCGCTCGACCCAGCCGTCGGCGACCAGCCGCTCGACGATCCCGGTGACGTTGCCGTTCGAGACGAGCAGGAAGCGCGACAGCGCGCTCATCATCATGCCCTCGGGCGCGCGCCACAGCGCCGCCATCACGTCGAAGCGCGGCAGCGTGGTGTCGAACCCGGCCTTGAGCCGCTCGCGCAGCGCGCCCTCGACCTCGCGGGTGACGCGCAGCAGCCGGATCCACAGCCGCAGCCGTTCCTTGCCGTCGTCGCCGACGAGGCGGAGCGGCGCGCTCACCACGTTTCGCCGCCCGAGACCAGAACATGGCGGGCAAGCACGGTCATGCCTTGACCTCCGCCTCGGCCCGCTCGGCGAGGCGGTAGAGCTGGTCGCGCCCGGCGAGATAGGGATCGGGCCAGCGCACCTGGCGGTCGCCGAGCGCGGCGGCGGCGTGAAGCGTCCAGTAGGGGTCGGCGAGGTGCGGCCGGGCGAGGCAGACGAGGTCGGCACGCCCCGCCATCAGGATCGAGTTGACGTGATCGGGCTCGTAGATGTTGCCGACCGCCATCGTCGCAATGCCGACCTCGTTGCGGATGCGGTCGGAAAACGGGGTCTGGAACATCCGCCCGTAGACCGGCCGCGCCTGGAGCGAGGTCTGCCCCGCCGAGACGTCGACGATGTCGACCCCGGCGGCCTTGAGCATCGCGGCGATCTCGACCGCTTCGTGCGGCGTCACCCCGTCGTCGCCGACCCAGTCGCTGGCCGAGATGCGCACCGAGATCGGTCGCTCCTCGGGCCACGCCGCGCGCACCGCGGCGAACACCTCGAGCGGATAGCGCATCCGGTTTTCGAGCGTGCCGCCGTACACGTCGTCGCGGCGGTTGGTCAGCGGGGTGATGAAGCTCGACAGCAGGTAGCCGTGCGCCATGTGCAGCTCGAGCATGTCGAACCCGCTGCGCGCCGCCATGTCCGTCGCCGCGACGAACTCGTCGCGCACCCGCTCCATGTCGGCGCGGTGCATCGCGCGCGGCACCTGGTTCGCCTCCGACCACGCCACCGCCGAGGCGGCGACCAGCGGCCAGTTGCCGTCGGCAAGCGGCGCGTCCATCTCCTCCCAGCCGAGCTGGGTCGAGCCCTTGGGCCCGGCGTGGCCGAGCTGCGCGCAGATCTTCGCGTCGGTCTCGGTGTGGACGAAGTCGACCAGCCGCTTCCACGCCGCTTCGTGCGCGGGCGCGTAAAAGCCGGTGCAGCCCGGCGAGATCCGCGCGTCGGCGGCGACGCAGGTCATCTCGGTGTAGATCAGCCCCGCCCCGCCTTTGGCGCGCTCGGCATAGTGGGCGAAGTGCCAGTCGGTCGGGCAGCCGTCGACCGCCTTGTACTGCGCCATCGGCGAGACCACGACGCGGTTGGCCAGCGTCATCCCGCGAAGCTGGAACGGGGCGAACATCGGCGCGCGTGTGGCGTTGCCGCCGGCTTGCGCCTGGAACCAGCCTTCGGCGCCCGCCAGCCAGTCCGAATCGCGCAGCCGCAGATTCTCGTGGCTGATCCGCTGCGAGCGGGTGAGCAGCGAATAGGCGAACTGGACCGGATCGAGATCGAGGTAACGCTCGACCTGCTCGAACCACTCGGCTGAGTTGCGCGCCGCCGACTGCAGCCGCAGCACCTCGACCCGGCGCGCGTCCTCGTACTTGGCGAACGCCGCCGCGACATCGGGCTCGCTGTGGAGCAGGTCGGCGAGCGCGACCGCGCTTTCGAGCGCCAGCTTGGTCCCCGATCCGATCGAGAAGTGCGCGCTCGCCGCGGCGTCGCCCATCAGCACCAGGTTGTCGTGGCTCCACCGCTCGCACAGCACCCGCGGGAACCCGATCCACGCCGAGCCGCGGATGTGGTGGGCGTTGCTGAGCAGCGGGTGCCCGCCGAGATGGTGCGCGAAGATGCGCTCGCACGTGGCGATCGATTGCTCGCGGGTCATCTCGCCGAAGCCGAACGCCGCCCAGGTCGCGGGCGCGCATTCGACGATGAACGTCGCGGTCTGGGGGTCGAATTGATAGGCGTGCGCCCACACCCAGCCGTGCTCGGTCGGCTCGAAGATGAAGGTGAACGCGTCGCCGAACGTCTGGTGCGTGCCGAGCCAGACGAACTTGTTGGGGCGAACGTCGATCTCGGGCCGGAATACCTCGGCGAAATCGGCGCGCGCGCGCGAATTGAGGCCGTCGGCGGCGACGACCAGGTCGTGCTCGCGCATCAGCGCGGCGATGTCGTCGACCTCGCTTTCGAAGCGCAGCTCGACGCCGAGCTCGCGGGCGCGACCTTGCAACAGCACCAGCAGTTGCCGCCGGCCGATCCCGCAGAAGCCGTGGCCGGTCGAAACCGTGCGGACCCCGTCGCGAACCACCGCGATATCGTCCCAATAGGCGAAGTGCGTGGCGATCGCTTCGGCGCTGGGGGGATCGTTGGCGGCGAGGTTGGCGAGCGTCTCGTCGGACAGCACGACCCCCCAGCCGAACGTGTCGTCCGCCCGGTTGCGCTCGAGCACGGTGACCGCGTGGCCGGGATCGCGCAGCTTCATCGAGATCGCGAAGTACAGGCCCGCCGGCCCGCCCCCGATCACCGCGAAGTTCAACGGTTCCACTCGCTCGTCGATCAGCTTGGCTCCGAAACGTTTTAAGCTTTAACGTTTCATGATTAAACCAAGGCCGCCTGTCAAGCCACTCGACGAGCGGCATCCGTGCCTCGACCGGCGCGCTGTCGGGGCCTGAGCCGCCGCCGTATAGGGTCGCCATGTTCGGACTGAATCCCACTCAGCGCCTTCTTGCCGCGTCGAGCGCGATCGCGCTGACGCTGGCCGCTTCTCCGGCCACCGCCCAGACCCCCGGCGGCGAGCAGAGCGCGCCCGCCCAACCCGGCGCGCGGACCAGCGTCTACGACGCCGCGTTCTTCGCCCAGTTCGCCCCCGCCAACGCGCTCGACATCGTCCGCCGCGTCCCCGGCTTCGCCGTCGAGGACAGCAACGGCGAGGTCCGCGGCTTCGCCGGCGCGGCGGGCAACGTGGTGTTCAACGGCGCGCGGCCCTCGTCCAAGTCGGATTCGCTCCAGACCATCCTGATGCGCATCCCCGCGCGCCGGGTGATCCGCGTCGAGGTCGGCCCCGGCGACCTTTACGGCTCGGATTATTCGGGCAAGAGCCAGGTGCTCAACGTCATCCTCAGCGCCGAGGGCGGGGTCGACGGCAATGTCACGCTCAAGGCGACGCGGCTCTACACCGGCCGGGTCATCCCCAACCTCGAGGCCTCGGCGCTGATCCGCCGCGGCAGCTCGAGCTTCAACCTGGCCGCCGCGAACGGCAACCACGACTATGTCGAGGAAGGCTTCGATGAGGTCTTCGCGCTGCCCTCGCGCACGCTCGTCGAGCATCGCGACAAGGTCAACGTGATCCACCCGCACGACCCTTACGTCTCGGCCAGCTGGGGCATGGAGATCGCGCCCGACCGCGCGGTCCACCTCAACGGCCGCTACGCGCCGAGCACGCTCAAGCTGTTCCAGACCAACCGCGTCACCCCGGTCGGCGGCCCGGTTCGCGACGACCGCCTGGTGCAGGACTACACCCCGACCGCTTACGAGCTCGGCGGCGACATCTCGCGGCCGCTGGCGCGCGGCACGGTCAAGCTGGTCGTGCTCGGCAATCGCCGCGACCGCGAGACGTACGACGCCAGCTTCAACCGCATCGGCGGCGAAACCGTCGGCGGCTTCGAGCAGCTCTCGAAGTCGCGCTACGATGAGGCGCTGGGCCGGCTGAGCTGGACCCGCGGCGCGCTGCTCGGCTTCGCGGTCGAGACGGGCGCCGAGGCGGCGTATAACCGGCTCGAGAACGAGACCAGCCTGTTCGTCCTCGGCCCGGCCGGGGCGCGCACCCCAATCGACCTGCCGATCGACCAAGCGGTGGTCGACGAGGTCCGCACCGAAAGCTACGTCAACGCAGGCCGCGCGCTGGGCAAGACGCTGCGGCTCGACGCGCGGCTCGCTTACGAGACCTCGAGCCTCGAGGTCAGCGGCGATGCGCAGGCCCAGCGCTCGCTCGCGTTCTTCAAGCCCGGCGTCACGCTCGACTGGAAGCCCAAGGGCGGCTGGCACGCGCAGCTGATCGCGCGGCGCAGCGTCGCCCAGCTCAACTTCTTCGACTTCGTCTCCAACGCGGAGCTTTCGGTCGGCCGCGTCAACGGCGGCAACGCCGAGCTCGAGCCGCAGCGCAGCTGGGAAACACGGCTGACGATCGAGCACCCCGTCCTCGGCCGGGGGCTGGTCAAGCTCGAGCTCGGGCACGACCTGGTGAGCAAGCTCCAGGACCGCATCCTGACCGCCGACGGGTTCGACGCGCCGGGCAACCTCGGCACCGGCACCCGCAATTTCGCGCGGATCACGCTCGACGCGCCGCTCGATTCCATCGGGCTCAAGGGCTTCAACTTCCGCACCGACAACACGTTTCAGAAGACCCGCGTGCGCGATCCGCTGAGCGGCGAGACGCGCGGCTGGAGCGGGTTCTGGCCGAGCTACGACCTTTACGCCGAGCTGCGCCGCGACGTCGGCAAGACCGCCGTGGGCGCCTCGATCGGCGACCGCGACCAGATCACCTTCTTCCGCACCGACGAGATCGATTCGAACTTCAACCACGGGCCGTTCGTCAACGTCTTCGCCGAGTACCGGCCCGACCCGCGGACCACGCTGCGGCTCGACCTCGACAACGCGCTCGACAGCACCGGCAACCGGCGCCGCTTCTTCTTCGACCCCAACCGCTCGGCGCCGACGCCGTTCGCCGAGGAATACCGCTCGCGCGCCAACCACCTCCAGCTGACGCTCACGCTGCGCCGCGGCTTCGGCTCGGGCGCGGCGCAGAAGGGCTAGCGCCGGAGCCGATCGACTACGGCGTGTCCTTGGGCGCCGGCTCGGCCTCGTCCCTGCGGTCGCGCGAGACTTTCACGTCGACATCGACGTCGCCGACCTCGCGCTTGATCGATCGGCCGGTGTCCTTCGCCACGTGGGCCACGCCGGTGGCCACCTCCCTGGCGGCGCGGCCCGCGGTGGCGGCCGATTCCTTGATCCGCGCTTCGTCGTACTTGACCGTGACCTCGTCGTTGTCGCGATCGTTCCGGACGTCGCAGCCGGCCACGACCAGCAACACCGCAATACCAAGGGCTCGCATCTTCGCTCCTTTCATCGACGGACGCGCCATGGCGCTTCGCGGCTTGAACCGCCCGGCCACTCTTTGGTTTCCATCGGCGGACGGTGCGTGGCGGAGAGGGAGTCCGCCCAAAATCGTAATAAGTTAAGTCTATTGGATGGCTTTAGACTTTGACCCACCACTCAGCCCACCATGACTTTTCGGTCGCCGTAATCGCAAGGCAGCAGTT
>DATLDS010000124.1:0-7496 GCA_035525735.1 Novosphingobium sp. | reverse complement strand
CGCAGCACCCACATCTTGGAGAGCTTGTCCTTCTCGACCAGCAGCTCCTCCTTGCGCGTGCCGCTTTTGCCGACGTCCATCGCGGGGAAGATGCGCTTGTCGGCGATGTGCCGGTCCAGCGAGAGCTCCATGTTGCCGGTGCCCTTGAACTCCTCGAAGATCACCTCGTCCATGCGGCTTCCGGTGTCGATCAGCGCGGTCGCGATGATCGACAGGCTGCCGCCTTCCTCAATGTTGCGCGCGGCGCCGAAGAAGCGCTTGGGGCGTTGCAACGCGTTGGCGTCGACGCCGCCCGTGAGGACCTTGCCCGAGCTCGGCACGACGGTGTTGTAGGCGCGGCCGAGGCGCGTGATAGAATCGAGCAGGATCACCACGTCGCGCTTGTGCTCGACCAGCCGCTTCGCCTTCTCGATAACCATTTCGGCTACCTGGACGTGGCGCGTCGCAGGCTCGTCGAAGGTCGAGGAGATCACCTCGCCCTTGACGCTGCGCTGCATGTCGGTGACTTCCTCGGGGCGCTCGTCGACCAGCAGGACGAGCAGGAACACTTCGGGGTGATTGTCGGTGATCGCCTTGGCGATGTTCTGGAGCAGCACGGTCTTGCCGACGCGCGGAGGCGCGACGATCAGCGCGCGCTGGCCCTTGCCCTGCGGGCTGATGATGTCGATCACCCGCGCCGACTTGTCCTTGACCGTCGGATCGACGGTGTCGAGGTTGAGCTTGTCGTCGGGGTAGAGCGGGGTCAGGTTGTCGAAGTTGACGCGATGGCGGACGACCTCGGGATCGTCGAAGTTGACGGTGTTGAGCTTGGTCAGTGCGAAATAGCGTTCGCCGTCCTTGGGCGCGCGAATCTCGCCTTCGACCGTATCGCCGGTGCGCAAGCCGAACTTGCGGACCTGATTGGGCGAGACGTAGATGTCGTCGGGCCCGGCAAGATAGTTCGCCTGGGGTGAGCGCAAGAAACCGAACCCGTCGGTCAGCACCTCGATCGTGCCTTCGCCCATGATCTGCTCGCCGTCCTCGGCGACTTCCTTGAGGATCGCGAACATCAGATCCTGGCGACGCATCGTCGAGGCGCCTTCGACTTCCATTTCCTCGGCCATCTCGACGAGTTCGGCCGGCTTCTTTTTCTTCAGTTCTTTCAAATGCATGTCGGTAATTCCGGATAGGCGTGAGAGGCCGGCGGAAGTCGATGGGGCTTGGGGAAAGCAGGACCCGGGAGGCGCGTGGCGCCGGCCCGTCGCCGGTCAGGAGAGGGTTGCGAGATAAGTCGGCACGCGGGCCAAGTCAATCGGAACGCCCAACCGTCATAAGGGCCCAACCGTCATAAGGGACGCACGACCACCAGCACCACGATCAGCGCCGCCGCGATCCCCGGCACCTCGTTGAGCATCCGCAGGCGCTTGCCGTCGAGCTTGCGTTCGCCTTGGGCCAACGCCGCGGCGTAGCCGGCCAGCCACACGTGGTACGCGGTCAGCGCCATGACCAGCGCCAGCTTGGCGTGGAACCAGCCTTGCCCGAACGCCCCCGTGGTGACCGCCAGGGCGATCCCGAAGGCCCATACGACGCCGAGCGAGGGCCACAGGATGATCCGCAGCAGCTTGGCCTCGCGGCTCACCCAGACGGCCTCCTCGGGCGATCCGGGCGCGGCCTCCTGATGATAGACGAAGAACCGCGGGAGCATGAACAGCCCCGCCATCCAGAAGATCACGAAAATCACGTGGCCGGCCTTGAGCCAGAGATAGGTCACGTCGAGCACCTGCTGCATGAAAGCGCCGTTTTACGCGGGGGAGCCGCGGACCACTTGGAGCAGCCGCTCGACATGCGCAATCGGCGTGTGCTGGCCGATCCCGTGGCCGAGGTTGAACACGTGCGGGCGGTCCGCGAACGCGGCGAGGATCGCGCGCGCCGCCCGGTCGAGCTCGGGCCCGCCCGCCTCGAGCAGCAGCGGATCGAGGTTGCCTTGGGCCGGCAGGCCGGGCGGCAATGCAGCGTGCGCCCAGGCGGGGTCTACCGTCTCGTCGAGCCCCACCGCGCTGACCCCGGTCTCGCGTGCGTAAGCCGGCAGCTTGGCGCCCGCGCCCTTGGGAAAGCCGATCACCGGGACGTGTGGGAAACGCGCGCGCAACGCCGCGACGATCCGGCTCGTGGGGGCGATCACCCAGCGCTCGAACTCCGCCGGGGCGAGACTGCCCGCCCAGCTGTCGAACAGCTGGACCGCCTCGGCTCCCGCCTCGATCTGTCCGGCGAGGTATTCGATCGTCACCCCGGCGATCGCGTCGACGATGGCCTGGAACGCACGGGCGTCGCGATAGGCGAGGGCGCGTGCCTCGTGCTGGTCGCGGCTGCCTTCGCCCGCGACCATGTACGTCGCCACGGTCCACGGGCTTCCCGCGAAGCCGAGCAGCGTCTTGTCCGGGGCCAGCGCGGCGCGGACGTTGCGGACCGTCGCATAGACAGCCGCGAGCCGCGAAGGGTCAGCCGCGTCCGGGTCGAGCGCCTTGTCGAGCAGGCGCGGGGACAGCCGCGGGCCCTCGCCGGCGAGAAACTCGAGGCTCTGGCCCATCGCGTAAGGCACGATCAGGATGTCGGAGAACAGGATCGCGCCGTCGAAGCCGAAGCGGCGGATCGGCTGGAGGGTGATCTCGGCCGCCGCTCCGCTGTCGTAGACCAGCGCCAGAAACCCGCCCTTCTTGGCGCGCAATGCGCGGTACTCGGGCAAGTAGCGCCCCGCCTGGCGCATCAGCCAGACCGGGGGCTTGGGCCCCGGCTGACCGTTCAGCGTGTCGAGCAGCAGGCCGGGCATGGAATCTTCACTTCAAAAGAATCCTTCTTAAGAATCTAGGGTTGATGGAGATAGTTGGGCCGTGGATAGCGGGGACGAGCGCGCCTTGCCCGATTTGTGAGTCCGGCGACAGGGTCAATAGCCATGCCCGACTCGCCCCGCCAGCCGAGTCAAAGCAAAGCTTTGCGCCTTATCCCCAGCCTGTGGGAAGCGGCGCGCCGATGTCCGCAAACACGCCGCCGCCGGACTCGTTGCGGGCACGAATCGTCGCGGCGCGGTTGTCCCCGAAACCGCCAACAGGCTTATGCGCGCGCTTTGCACAGGCTTCGTCCTTCGCCATAGCTGAGCCAGCGATGCAGCGGGTTCATCTCCATCTCCTCTCGGACTCGACCGGCGAGACGCTCGAGACGATCGCCAAGGCGGCGCTGGCGCAGTTCGACCAGACCGAGATCACGCGCCACTTCTGGCCGATGGTCCGTTCGCAGCAGCACCTCGACCGGATCCTCGCCGAGATCGCGGCCAACCCCGGGCTGGTGCTGTTCACGCTGGTCAACGCCGAGACCCGCGCCCGGCTCGAAGCGCGCTGCGCCGCGCTCGGGCTGCCGGTGGTGCCCGCGCTCGATGCGGTCACCGACGCGCTCGAGGACTTGCTCGGCCAGCGCGCCAAGGCCCGCCCGGGGCGCCAGCACGCGATGGACGCGGCCTACTTCAGCCGGGTCGAAGCGATCCAGTTCACCATCGCGCACGATGACGGGGTGGGGTCGGAGAACTGGGAGGAGGCGGACATCGTCCTTGCCGGGGTTTCGCGCTCGTCGAAGACGCCGACCTCGATCTATCTCGCCAACCGCGGCTATCGCACCGCCAACGTCCCGATCGTGGTCGAAAGCCCGCCGCCGGCCGCGCTGTTCGGGCTGCGGCGCCCGCTGGTCGTGGGGCTGACCACCGCGCCCGAACGGCTCGTCCAGGTCCGCCGCAACCGCCTGCTCTCGCTCGGCCAGGCGCCCGAGACCGCGTACGTCGATGCCGAGCACGTCGCCAGGGAAGTCCAGTTCGCGCGGCGGATGTTCGCCGACAACGGCTGGCCGGTGATCGACGTCTCGCGCCGCTCGATCGAGGAGACCGCGGCGGCGGTGATCAACTTGTACAACGAGCGCGAGGCGGCGGCCGAGGAGGGTGCGGCGGGCGGGACCAAGCCGATATGATCGTCCTTGCGAGCAACAGCGCCTCGCGCCGAACGATGCTCGAAGCCGCGGGTGTCGCGTTCATCGTCAAGGCCGCCGACGTCGACGAGGGCGTGCTCAAGCAGCGGCTGGCCGGCAGCGAACCGGCGCACATCGCGCTCGAGCTCGCCGCCGCCAAGGCGCTCGAGGTCAGCGAGCGCGAGCTCGGCGAGCTCGTGCTCGGCGGCGATTCGCTGGTCGAGGTCGATGGCCGATTGTTCGACAAGCCGGCGAGCCGCGACGAGGCGGCCGAGCATCTGCGCGCGTTCTCGGGCCGGACGATGCGGCTGACCAGCGGCGCGGTGCTGGCGCGCAACGGGGTGGCGCTGTGGCGTCATGCCGAGACGGCGGAGCTGCGTGTCCGCGTCTTGTCCGACGCCGTCATCGCGCGCTACCTCGCGCACGAATGGCCCGCGGTGAAAGCCTGCGTCGGGGTGTTCCGGATCGAGGCGCGCGGCGTCCAATTGTTCGAGAGCATCGAAGGCAGCCACTTCACCGTGCTCGGCATGCCGCTGCTCGCGGTGCTGGCGGCCTTAAGAGACTTGGGGCGCGACCTGGGAGCGACCGAGTGACTTACGCCGAAGTCATCGGCGACCCGATCGCGCACTCGAAATCGCCGGCAATCCACAATTTCTGGCTCGGCAAGCTGGGGATCGAGGCCGAGTACCGATTGTGCCACGTCCGCGCCGACGAGCTTGCCGACTACTTCGCGCGGCGGCGAGCGGACCCGCTTTGGCGGGGCTGCAACGTCACTCTGCCGCACAAGGTGGCGACGCTCGGCCTCATCGAGCGGACCGACGACGTGGCGGCGGCCGTCGGCGCGGCCAACTGCGTCGTCCACGGCGCGCCCGGGGTGCTCACCGCGACCAACACCGATTGCGATGGTTTCAACGAGCCGATTGCCGACCTCGCGCTCGAGGGCCGCGAGATTGCCGTGCTCGGAGCCGGTGGCGCAGCGCGCGCGGCGCTGATGCTGCTCGTCGCCCGCCGGACCGGTTTCGTGACGGTGCACGCGCGCGATCCCGGCTTGGCCAAGGATCTGTTGATCCGGCTGGGGCTGACCGGGGCGGCGATTCCGTTCGACGCCCCGCTCGCCCCCGCCACCGCGCTGTTGGTCAATTGTTCGCCGCTGGGGATGACCGGAATGTTGCCGCTTGAAATCGACTTAGCCCCCTTGCCGTTCGATGCGACGGTCTACGACGTCGTTTACGACCCGCTCGAAACGCCGTTGCTCGCCGCCGCGCGCGCCAAGGGACTGCGCGCCGTCGACGGGTTGGCGATGCTGATCGGCCAGGCCACGGTGGCTTTCGAGCTGTTCTTCGACGTTCCGGCACCCCGCCAGCATGACGCCGAGCTGCGTGGTTTACTGACGTCATGAACCGCCCCTTCATGCGTCCGTTCGTTTTGGGCCTGACCGGCTCGATCGGAATGGGCAAGTCGGCGGTCGCGGCGATGTTCGAGGCGCTCGGGGTGCCGGTGTTCGACGCCGACGCGGCGGTCCGCGCGCTACAGGGGCCGGGCGGCGCGCTGCTGGCGAGAATCGAGGCGGCGTTCCCGGGGAGCACCGGACCCGACGGCGTCGATCGCGCCGCGCTGGGCGCGCGGGTGTTCGGGAACGCCGAGGCGCTCGCCCGGCTCGAGGGAATCGTCCACCCGGCGGTCGGCGCGATGCGCGCCGAATTCCTCGCCGCGCACGCTGCCGCGCCGCTCGTGGTGTTCGACATCCCGCTGCTGTTCGAGAAGACCGGCGCGCACGGGATCGACGCGGTCGCGGTGGTTTCTGCCCCCGCCGAGGTGCAACGGGCGCGCGTTCTCGCCCGTCCCGGAATGACCGCCGACAAATTCGACAAGATCCTCGCGTTGCAAGTGCCCGACGCGGAGAAGCGCGCGCGCGCCGATGTGGTCATCGACACCGGGACGACGCTGGCCGAGACCCGCAGGGAGGTCGCCGCGCTGGTCGCCCGATTGCGCGAAAAATCGGCCACGCGGCCCTTGTAAGAGCGCGCGCCGAGTCCGATAGGGGCAGCAATGCGCGAGATCATCTTCGACACCGAGACCACCGGGCTCGATCCCCAGTCCGGTGACCGGATGGTCGAGATCGGCTGCATCGAGATGATCAACCGCGTCCCCACCGGACGCACCTTCCACGCCTATTTCAACCCCGGCCGGCCGATGCCCGCGGGCGCCGAGGCGGTTCATGGGCTGAGCGACACGTTCCTCGCCGACAAGCGCGCGTTCGCCGACCACGCCGAGGAGCTGCTCGCGTTCATCGGCGACGCCCCGCTGATCGCGCACAACGCCGGGTTCGACTTCGGCTTCCTCAACATGGAGCTCGGCGCCTGCGCGCGCGATCCGGTCTGCCGCAGCCGGATGATCGACACCATCGCGCTCGCCAAAGTGCGCCATCCGGGGGCTAAGCTGAGCCTCGACGCGTTGTGCACGAGGTATGGGATCGATCGCAGCCACCGCACGCGCCACGGCGCGCTGCTCGACGCCGAGCTGCTCGCGCAGCTTTACGTCGAGCTTACCGGCGGGCGGCAGATCGGGCTGGGGCTGGCGGTCGAGGCGCTCGAAGGCTTCGCCGCGACGGTGGTCGAGCGGGTCCGCGCGTTCCGCGCGCCCCGCCCGCACGCGGCGAGCGCGGACGAGCTCGCGCGGCATGCCGCGTTCCTCGCCACGGTCACCACGCCGCTCTGGCAGCAGACGCGCTGAGCTCAAGCGTTCCGGCGGGTCCGCCCCGCCGCTGAAGGAGAACCGACCATGGACATTCGCGTCTCGGGCCACCAGGTCGCCACCGGCGCCGCGCTCCAGGGCCACGCCGACACGCGGCTGTCGGGAATCGTCGACAAGCACTTCGCGCGCGCGCTGTCGTCGTCGGTGACCTTCGGCAAGGCGCCGCAGAACGCGTTCCGCTGCGACATCGTCACGCACGTGATGCAGGGGCTGATCCTCAAGGCGCACGGGATCGCGCAGGATGCGCACGTCGCGCTCGACCAGGCCGCGGACAAGATCGAGACGCAGCTGAGGCGCTACAAGCGGCGGCTCAACGATCGCCACGATCAGGCGGCGCAGGCGCTGCGCGACGAGGAGGCGGGCTACGTCGTGTTCCAGAGCGACGACGGCGCCGGAGAGCCCGCCGAAGCCCCGGTGGTCGTCGCCGAGACTAGCGTCGACGTGCCCGAGGCGTCGGTCGCCGACGCGGTGATGATGCTCGACTTGCGCGACACCAACGCGCTGTTCTTCAAGAACGCCGGCACCGGACGGCACAACATGGTCTACCGCCGCGGCGACGGCTCGATCGGCTGGGTCGAGCCGCGGTGAGCCAGCTCTTCACCCTCGAGCCCGAGGCGGTCGCGACCGTCCGCGCCGCCGACAAGCACGCGGTGCTCGACGCGCTCGCCGAGCGTTTCGCGGACGTCTACGGGCTCGATCGGGGGATCGTGCTCGACCGGATCGAGGAGCGCGAGCGGCTCGGCAGCACCGGCTTCGGG
>DATLDS010000119.1:0-8756 GCA_035525735.1 Novosphingobium sp. | reverse complement strand
AAAGTCTCGCCTCACGCCAGCTAAAGCAATCCGCGCGTCTGGGGCTAGGGCTCGCCCTCGCCCCAGATCGTGTCCGCCGCGATCCAGCCCTTGTGGCCGTCGGTGTCGAACCGGCACCATTTCCGCTCGCAATCGCCGAGCCGTCCGACCACGCCCGGAGCGGCGCGCCACAACACGCGTCCCGCCGGCTTGTCGCGTATCTCGGCGACTTGGCGCTGCACGATCGCGCCGCGCGCGCGGCTGAGGAAGCGCGAGAGGATCCAGCCGCGCGCGCCGTCGGGGTCCTGGACCAGCCGCCAGCCCTCGTGCAGCCGCACCACCTTGAGCGGCAGCCCGTCGCGGCGATAGACCCAGGCGACGCCGTAGTCGCGCGCCGGGCCGACCCGCATGTTGACCTTGTCCGCGGTCAGCGTCGCCCAGTAGGGCACCTCGCGATCCTGGGCCCGCGCGCTCGGCGCCGGCATCATCGCGGCCGCCAGCGCCGCGCCGATCGTCAAGTGCGCTGTCCTCATGCGAGCGCCTTAGCGGTGGGCCGCCGCCAAGGAAACCCGCGCCGCTTGACCGCGCCCGCCTGCCCGGCCTAGCGCTCGCCGACGATGAGCAGCGCCGCCGACCCATCGCCCGCGCGCCGCGTCGCGGGCCAGCCACGGGTGATCGTCACCCGCAAGCTCCTGCCCGCGACCGAGGCGCGGATGGCCGAGCTGTTCGACGCGAGCTTCAACCCCGACGACCGCGCGCTGACCCGCGGCGAGCTCGGCGCCGCGATGCGGGACTGCGACGTGCTCGTCCCCACCGTCACCGACCGGATCGACGCCGAGCTGATCGCCGGCGCGGGGAAGCGCCTCGGCCTGATCGCCAACTTCGGCGCGGGGATCGAGCACATCGACCTCCACGCCGCGCGGACGCGCAAGATCCTCGTCACCAACACCCCCGGCGTGTTCACCGAGGACACCGCCGACATGACGATGGCGCTGATCCTCTCGGTGCCGCGCCGTTTCGTCGAAGGCGGGCGCATCCTCCGCGCCGGTGAATGGCAGGGCTGGGCTCCGTCGACGCTGCTCGGCCACCGGATCGGGGGCAAGCGGCTCGGCATCGTCGGGATGGGGCGGATCGGCCAGGCGGTCGCCGAGCGGGCCAAGGCGTTCGGGCTCGGCATCGCTTATCACAACCGCCATCGCTTGCCCGAGGAAGTCGAACGGCGGCTTGGCGCGCGGCATGAGCCCGATCTCGACCGGCTGATCGCCGACGCCGACATCGTCACGCTCCATTGCCCGGCGAGCGTCGAGACGCACCACCTGATCGACGCGCGGCGGATCGGCCTGATGAAGCCCGAGGCGTACCTGGTCAACACCGCGCGCGGCGACCTCGTTGACGAGGTCGCGCTGATCGCCGCGCTCGAGGCAGGGCGGATCGGCGGCGCCGGCCTCGACGTCTACGCGCACGAACCCGCCGTCGACCCGCGCCTGCTCGCGCTGACCAACGTCAGCCTCCTCCCCCACCTCGGCAGCGCGACGTTCGAGGGGCGCGAGGCCTCGGGCGAAAAAGTCATCGCCAACATCCGCTTCTGGGCCGACGGCCACCGCCCGCCCGACCAGGTGCTCGAGGGGTGGGCCTGAGGCCGGGTTGACCGGTTGGGCCGGTCCGAGGTCCGAAGACCGTTTATCCGCCGTGTTGCACGTTGAAGAGATTGGCGGCGACCGCGGTGCGCGTATCGATGCGCGCGGCCCGGCACTCAATCCCCGGTCAGAATCCGATCGACCAACTGCTTCACCGTCGGAGTGAAGTTGTTCGAATAGAACGGGTCCTGCTTGAAGCGGTAGGCGGCGTGGCCGGCGAACATCAGGTTGTCCTCGATCGGCTCGCCGTGGGCAATGTCCTGGAGCGTCTTCTGGATGCAGAAGCTGCGCGGGTCGGCGAGCCGGCCGGTGGTGTAGTCGTCGTGGTCCTTCCACGACGAGAACCCGCAGTGCGAGAGGCAGCCCATGCAGTCCTTCTGGTCCTGCTGGATCGTCGTGCGCTCCTCGGGCTCGACGAACACGATGGTGTCGTCGGGGGTCCGCAGGCCGTCGGTGAAGCCGCGCGCGAACCACCCGCGCGCGCGCTCGAGGTCGGCGGGCGCGACCCAGAAGTTCTTGCCGCGCACGCCGACGTCGAGCCGCACGGTGTGCTCGCCCGCCTCGACTTTCGAGTAAGGAATCTGGCGCTCGCTCCGCTCCTCGAGGTTGCGCAGGAACGGCGTGCGCACCGCCGAGCTATAGAACCCCGTCGGCGAGAACTTGTGAAGCAGCACGTCGCCGGGCTCGAGCTCGCGCAGCGCATCCTTCCAACCTTGCGGGATCGGGCTTTCGTGCGTGAGCAGCGGGCGTGTGCCGAACTGGAAGGCGATCTTGCCGAGCTCGGGATTTTCGATCCAGTCGTTCCATTCGCGCAGGAACCACACGCCCCCGGCCATCACGATCGGCACGTCCTCGGACACGCCCTCGGCGCGCATCGTCTCGCGCAGCGCCTTGACCCGCGGATAGGGGTCCTCGGGCTTGAGCGGGTCTTCGGCGTTCGACAGGCCGTTGTGGCCACCCGCCAGCCACGGGTCCTCGTAGACCACCGCGCCGAGCAGTTCGGGAACCTTGTGATAGGCGCGCTTCCACAGCGCTCGGAAGGCGCGGGCCGAGCTGATGATCGGCAGGTAGTTGACGTTGTAGCGCTGCGCGATTTCGGACAGCTTGTAGGGCATCCCGGCGCCGCAGGTGACCCCCGCCACCAGCCCGCGGGTCTGGTCGAGCACCGCCTCGAGGATCGGCTGCGCCCCGCCCATCTCCCACAACACGTTGATGTTGATCGCGCCCTGCCCGTTCGACAGCTCGTGCGCGCGGCGCACCTGATCGACCGCGCCCGCGACCGCGTACTTGATCAGCTGCTCGTGGCGTTCCTTTCGGGTGAGCTGATCGTAGACCTGGCGGACGATCTTGCCTTCCGCGTCATAGCTGTCGGCGTTGACCGCGCTGACCGTGCCGATCCCGCCCGCCGCCGCCCACGCGCCCGAGCTCATGTGGTTGGTCGCCGAGACGCCCTTGCCCCCTTCGATCAGCGGCCACACTTCGCGTCCGCCGTAACGGATCGGTTGCAGTCCCTTGAATGCCGCGGTCGCCATCGTATCCCTATCTCACCCGGCGTCAGCCGATGGTGACTTCGCCCTTGTTCAGCTTGCACGGCAGGATCGCGCCGGGAGCCGGCCGCGGATGCCCGTCGGGCTCGAAAGACGCATAGTAACCCGCAATTTCCGGTTTGCGGACAAATTCTACCAAACGATAGCCGACGGCCTCGAATTCGCACTGGAGCAGCAGCGGAGCGATGCCGTGCTGGTCGGTCGGGCGGTCGACGTCGACCACCACCACTTGCCCGCCCTTGCGCAGCGCCGGCTGCAAACGCCACAGGAACGCGTAAGGCTCGGCCACCTCGTGGTACATGTGGACCATGAAGATGCGGTCGAAGCTGTTGGCGGGGAGCGACGGGTCGTCGGGCTTGCCGAGCTTGATCGAGACCTTGTCGAGCTGCTCGCGCCCGATCCGCTCGGCCAGGCCCTGAAGCGCCTCGCGATCGATGTCCTGCGCCAGCACGCGGCCCTCGGCGCCGACCCGCTCGGCCAGCCGCACGGTGTAATAGCCGTCGCCCGCGCCGAGATCAGCGACCGTGGTCCCCGGCTTGACCTGCGCCAGGTCCATCACCGTCGCCGCCTCGTTGCGGTTGTCGCGCGCCTGCTCGGTCGAGACGCTGTTGGCGCCGAGCTTGGAAACCGGCCGGTGCGCCGCGGGAAATTGCCGCGCGGTCTCGGTGCGAGCGGCGTCGCTCGCGCCGCACGACGCCAGCGCTACCCCGACGACGACGATCCAGCCTCTCATTCGACATCCTCCACCGCGAGCTTCTCGCCCGTCACCTTCTGCGACAGCGCCGCGGCCATGAACGCGTCGAGATCGCCGTCGAGCACGTCGTCGGGCGAGGTCGATGTCACCCCGGTGCGCAAGTCCTTGACCAGCTGGTAGGGCTGGAGGACGTAGCTGCGGATCTGGTGGCCCCAGCCGATCTCGGTCTTGGCCTGGTACTCGCCGCTCGCCTCGGCCTCGCGCCGCGCCAGCTCGGCTTCGTAAAGCCGGGCTTTCAGCATGTTCATCGCGGTCGCGCGGTTCTTGTGCTGGCTACGGTCGTTCTGGCTGGCGACGATGATGCCCGAGGGCAAGTGCGTGATCCGCACCGCCGAATCGGTGGTGTTGACGTGCTGCCCGCCCGCGCCGCTCGCGCGGTAGGTATCGATCTTGAGGTCGCTTTCCTTGACCTCGATGTCGATGTCGTCGTCCACCACGGGGGTCACCGCGACGCTCGAGAAGCTGGTGTGGCGCCGCGCCGAGCTGTCATACGGGCTGATCCGCACCAGGCGGTGGACCCCGCTCTCGGTCTTGGCATAGCCATAGGCGTTCTCGCCCTTGATCTGGAGCGTCGCCGACTTGATCCCGGCTTGCTCGCCGGCGTGGTGATCGATCAGCTCGACCTTGTAGCCGTGGCGCTCGGCCCAGCGCACGTACATCCGCTGGAGCATCTCGGCCCAGTCCTGGCTCTCTGTCCCGCCCGCGCCGGCGTTGATCTCGAGGTAAGCGTCGTTGGCATCGGCCTCGCCCGCGAGCAGCGCCTGGACCTTGTCGGCGTCGGCGCGGTCGGCGAGCGCCGCGAGGCTCGCCAGCCCGTCGGCGATCACGCCGTCGTCACCCTCGGCCTCGCCCAGTTCGACGAACTCGATCGCGTCGGCCATTTCGGCGCCGATGCCGTTGACGGTCCCGACAGCGGCCTCGAGCCGGCGCCGCTCGCGCATCACCGCCTCGGCGTCCTTGGGCCGGTCCCACAGCCTGGGGTCCTCGACGCGCGCGTTGAGCTCGTCGAGTCGGCGCAGCGCGCGGTCCCAGTCGAGGAACTTGCGGACCAGCGCCAGCGCCGCCTCGATGCGATCGATATGGGCCTGCCCTTCGGCACGCATGATCAGTCCAACTCCAAGAACGGGTGTCCCGCTTAGCGAGGCGGTTTCGATTGTAAAGATTGGAGCGGACGTTCCGCGGGTCGGCCTATTTGGCCTTCAACCCCCGCACCGCGGCGAGCGTCAACCGGACGTGGTCCGCGTAATCGAGATCCGAATGGACCAGCTTGATCCGTCCATTGCGCGCGATCACATAGCTGGTGCGCTTGGTCAGCCCGGTCGACTTGCCGTCTTTGCCGACCAGGTCGACGTCATAAGCCTTGACCACCGCCGGGGTGGCCGCGGCGACCGCGAACTTGTCGCGGCATTCCTCGGTCGAGAAGCGCTGGAGCGTGGGCAGGTCGTCGTTCGACATTCCGATCACGGTCGCGCCGGCCGCGGCGAAATCGCCCGACGCCTCGGCGAACGCGTGCGCTTCGAGCGTGCAGCCCTTGGTGAAAGCCTTGGGATAGAAATAGAGCACCACCGGCCCGCGCTTGAGCGCCTGCGCCAGGTTGACCCGGAACAGCTTGCCCCCCTTGGCGCCCCGGGCGACGAAATTCGGCGCCTTGGCTCCGGTCGGGAGCTCGGCCGCGGCGGGGATCGAGAGCGTCAGCGCCAAACCTCCGGCTGCCAGCGTCAGAAGCTTGTTCATCATCGCTCTCCTAGTAAATTCCGCCCTGTTCCTCGACGAAATCGTTCTGCGCCGCGGACGAACGCTGTGCCGCCGCCGCGCTGGCGCGGCGCGCGCCGCGCGCCCGCTCGAGCGCGGCGAGGACGCGCTCCTTGGCCTCGACCTCATCCTGGCGGATCGTCCGCCGCGGCTCGGTGTCGGGCTTGAACGCTTCCCAGATGATCGCCGCCTTGGGATCGCGCCCCGGGTTACCCGCGAAGACCTTCTTGCCCGAGGTGCGGTCGATCCGGACCATCCGCACGCCCGCCGGCGCGCGGAACGGCACGTCGCCCCAGCGCTCGCGCGTTTGCTCCACGAATTGCTTGAAGATCGGCGCCGCGAGCCGTCCACCTTGCGCATAGCCGCCCATCGAGCGCGGCTGGTCATAACCCATGTAGACCCCGCCGACGATGTCCGGAGAGCCGCCGACGAACCACACGTTGGTCGGGCCGGTGGTGGTCCCGGTCTTGCCGAACAACGGCAGGTTCAAGTCGCGCAGCACGGTCGCGGTGCCGCGCTGGACCACGCCCTCGAGCATGTGGATCACCTGATAGGCGGTGCGGGCGTCCATCCGCTGCGCGCCCGTGGGCGCGAAGCGCGGCATCGGCTTGCCGTCCCATTGCGCCATCTTGCACGCCGAGCACTGGCGGTTGCCCTTGCGCCAGATGACCTTGCCGTTGCGGTTCTGGATGTAGTCGATCAGCGTCGGCGGGTTGAGCCGGCCCTGGTTGACCATCGCCGAATAGCCGTTGACCATCTTGAGCACGGTGGTGTCGCCCGCGCCCAGCGCCATCGACAGGTACGGCTCGTAATCGCCGATCCCCATCCGCTTGATCGTGTTGACGACGTGATCCATGCCCGTGTCGTTGGCGATCCGCACGGTCATCAGGTTGCGCGACTGCTCGAGCCCCCAGCGCATCGTGTGCGTCCCGCCCGCGCCGCGCATGTCGAAGTTGCGGAAGCATTTCTCGCCCAGGATCGAGCCCTGGTAGACGCAGAACGTGCCGTCGACGACCATCGAGGCCGGGGTCATCCCGTAGTCCAGTCCGGTGGCGTAGACGAACGGCTTGATCGTCGAGCCCGGCTGGCGCAGCGCCTGGGTCGCGCGGTTGAACGAGCCGAGCCGCGAATCGAACCCGCCCTGCATCGCCAGCACGCGGCCGTGGTGCGGGTCCTCGATCACCATTCCGCCGCCGACTTCGGGGATCGTGCGCACCGCGTAACTTGTGCTGCCGCTGGGCGCGACGGCGATCACGTCGCCCGCCTTGAGCGCGTCGGGCACGCGTTCGAGGGCGTATGTCTTGCCGTCGGTGAAGCCGATCGTCGCGCGCGGGCCGGCACGTTCCGTCACGACGCCGACGCGCCAGTCCTTGTAGCGGATGCCGAGGTTGGAGACGATAAGCTGCGTCTGCCAGTTGCCGTCCTCGAGATTTATCTTCGCGATCGGGCCCGACCAGCCGCGGCTCCCGCCATAACGGATGAGGCCCGCGCGCAGCGAATCGCGCGCCGCGTCCTGGAGTTGGGGGTCGAGCGAGCTGCGGATCCACAGCCCTCCGGCGTAGACGCTGTTGGGGCCGTCCTCGGCCTTTTCGCCGTACTTGGCGATCAGCTCGCGACGAACTTCCTCGAGGAAATAGCCCGCGTCGGGCTTTTTGCCCTCGCTGCGGCGCGGGATCAGCCCGAGCGGCTGCGCCTTGGCGGCAGCGGCCTGGCTTGCGGTGATGAACTCGTTGTCGGCCATCTGGTCGAGCACGATGTTGCGCCGCTCGATCGCCAGCGCGGCGTTCTTGGCCCGGCCATAGCGCTCGGGCGCCTTGGGCAGGATCGCCAGGAACGCCGCCTCGTGCAGCGCCAGATCCTTGACGTCCTTGTCGAAATAAGCGCGCGCCGCGGCCTGGACGCCGAAGCTCTGACGGCCGAGCGGAATCTCGTTGAGATAGAGCTCGAGTATCTGCTCCTTCGACAGCACGCCCTCGATCTTGCGCGCGAGGATCATCTCCTTGAGCTTGCGGGTGACCGAGTATTCGTCGCCGATCAGGATGTTCTTGGCGACCTGCTGGGTGATCGTCGACCCGCCCCTGGCGCGCTCGCCCGAGCCGAGCTTGCTGGCATAGTCGAACACCGCGCCGACCAGCCCGGTGTAGTCGATCCCGCCGTGGGTCCAGAAGGTCTTGTCCTCGGCCGCGAGGAACGCGTTGATCAGCGGCCGGGGGAAATCGACGAAGCGCAGCTGGACCCGCCGCTCGCGCGCGTAGCTGTCGACGATCTCGCCGTCGACGCCGCGCACCACCGTGGGCAGCGGCGGCTCGTAAGTCAGCAGCTTGTCGGCCGAAGGCAGGCCCTGCGCCACGACTCCCATGATCAGCACGTAAAGCAACACCACCGCGCCGACGAACCACGAGGCCCAGCGGAACCGTCGGCTGTCGCGGTAATGCGTGCGGAACCAGTCGAGCGCGCCGCCCGCGTCGCGGCGGATGCGGTAACGGAAATGCGAGGGTAACGCGGTGTCGGCCATCGCGGGCGCTATAAGTGCTCGGTCCTGAACCCGCAATGTGCCGATCAGGCCCCGCGCCGAACCCGCGCGAAATACGCCTCGATGGCCCGGGCGAAGCTTTGCGCGAAGCGCGCCTGGGCGGGCGCGTCGAGCAGCCGCGTCGCGTCGTCGGCGTTGCTGATGTAGCCCGCCTCGAACAGCACCGAGGGCACGTCGGGCGACTTGAGCACCACGAACGCGGCGCTCTTGCGTGGTTCCGGGCGAAAGCGCAGCGCGCCCTTGGCCTCGCGCAGCACCAGCGCGGCGAAGCTGTCCGAACGCTCGAGCGTGGCGCGCCGCGACAAGTCGAGCAGGATCGCCGCGACGTCGCCGGGCTGCTCGCCGAGCGCGACCCCGTTCACGGTGTCGGCACGGTTCTCGCGCGCGGCGATCCGCGCGGCCGCGGCGTCGGAGGCGCGCTCGGACAGCGTGTAGATCGTCGCGCCGCGCGCGCCCGGATCGGCGGCGGCGTCGGCGTGGATCGAGACGAACAAGTCGGCGTTCATCCGCCGCGCGATCCCCGAGCGTTCCTCGAGCGCGAGGAAGCGGTCGCC
>DATLDS010000111.1:0-9563 GCA_035525735.1 Novosphingobium sp. | reverse complement strand
GGCGCGTGCCTTCATGCGTTGGAACATCTTCTCCGGCGGGATCAACCAGGCCAAGTACGAAGAGATGGTTCGCCGCACGAGCGAAGCGCGGTTCCGCCTCCACCAGGTCAGCCGCGAGGCCGAGGAGGACGTCCGCACCGCGTGGAACGCGCTGCGCGCGCAGACCCGGATCACCGGCGAGCTCGAGACGCAAAGCAAGGTCAGCGACGACTTGCTGCTGTCGTACCGCAGCCAGTTCAACGTCGGGCGGCGTTCGCTGCTCGACGTGCTCGACGCGCAGAACACCCGCTACAGCGTCCAGACCCGGCTCGAGACCGCGCGGTTCTCGCAGATCTTCGCGCAGTACCAGACGCTCGCGGCGACCAACCGCTTCCTCACCGCGCTCGACGTCGCGCCCGGTGCCGGATCGGGCGAGGCCGAGCGCGCGCGGTTCGACTACGGCCCGCCCAAGGTCTCCGAGCGCCAGTATCGCGAAGGCCCCTAACAGATTAAGGCTCGGCGGGGCCTGACGGAGTGAATGTCGTGAACTTTGAAAGCCTTGCCGCGCGCGGTGCCGACGCGGCGGGCCGCGCCGCCGACCCGCTGGTCGCGTGCCTCGGCGAAGTTGCGGCCCGGTTCGGCGTGGCGTTCGCGCCGGGCATGCTGTCGGCGCTCGCGCTCGACGCCGAAGGGCGGCTGCCCGCGCATCAGGCGGGCGCCGCGCTCGAGCTGCTCGGGCTCAACTACGACGATCGCGCCGCCCCCAAGCTGCCCAAGCGTCCCGAGAGCTACCCGGCGATCGTCGCGCTCGGCGACTCTGGCGGCAACGGATTCGTGGTGCTCCACGACGTCCGCGAGGGCGACGCGCTGGTCTGGCGGCCCGAGACTCGCGAGGCGCGGTGGGAGCCCCTGGCGGCGCTGACCGAGGGGTTCGGCGGTTGGGTCTGTGGGGTGACCGGCGATCCGACGTCGCTGCGCGACGCGAGCCAGCCGTGGCACCGCCGGGCGCGCGAGCACTGGTTCTGGAGCGAGATCGCCAAGGATCGCCGCCGCTTTCGCCCGGTGCTGCTGGCGACGCTGATCATCAACCTGCTCGCGCTCGCGCTGCCGCTGTTCTCGATGAACGTCTACGACCGGGTCATCCCCAACCGCGCGCAAGCGAGCTTGTGGGTGCTCGCGATCGGCGTGCTTATCGCCTTCGCGCTCGAATACGCGCTGCGCCGCGCGCGCACCGCGGTGCTCGACCAGGTCGGCCGCGACCTCGACCTCCGGCTCTCGCAGAAGATCTACTCGAAGATCCTCTCCGCCCCGCTGGCCGAGCGCAAGGGCCACACCGGCAACCTCGTTGCGCGCGTCTCCGAGTACGCGATCGTCCGCGACTTCTTCGCCTCGACGACGATCGTGCTGATCGTCGATCTGGCGTTCCTGCTGCTGTTCGTGGCGATGATCGCGTGGATCGCGGGATGGCTCGCGCTGGTCCCGCTGTTCGCGATCGTGGTGATGGGGCTCGCCGGGCTGCGGCTCCAGCGCCAGGTGATTGACGCCGCGCGCGACGTGCAGGCCGACTATGGGTTGCAGCAGACGCTGCTGGTCGAATCGATCGCCGGAATCGAGACGCTCAAGAGCGTCGCGGGCGAGGGCGCGATGCTCGGCCGCTGGCGCCGCCTCGCCGAGATCGGCGGGCACTCGCAACAGAAGCTGCGCGACATCACCAGCGCCGCGGTGGGGCTCGCCGCGAGCTTTCAGCAGGTCTCGAACATCGCGCTGATCGTCGGCGGCTATTACCTGTTCGCCAACGGCACGATCACGATGGGCGCGATCATCGCGATCGTCATGCTGTCGTCGCGCAGCCTCGCGCCCGCGGGGCAGTTCGCCTTCCTCCTGACCCGCGGCCAGCAGGCGCGTCAGACGCTCGATTCGATCCAGCGCCTGTGGGACGCGGGCGACGAGCGGCGGATGGGCAGCGCGGCGATCACGCCCGAGGTCCGTTCGGCGCGGATCCGGCTCGAGGGGCTCGAGTTCACTTATCCCGACGCGCCGGTCGCTTCGCTGAGCGGCATCGATCTGGCGATCGAGCCGGGCGACCGGATCGCGGTGATCGGCCGCGTCGCCTCGGGCAAGTCGACGCTCGGCCGCGTGCTGTGCGGGCTCTACGTGCCGACCGGCGGGGCGATGCTGGTCGACGGGATCGACAGCCGTCAATACCGCCCGCAGGAACTGCGTTCGGCGCTGCGCTTCGTCGCGCAGGACAGCGATCTGTTCTCGGGCTCGATCAAGGACAACCTCGCGCTCGGTGCGGGCCTCGCCAGCGACGACGAGCTGCTCGCCGCGCTTCACACCGTCGGCGCCGAGGCGTTCCTGTCGCGCGACGCGGGCGGCTTCGACCGGCCGGTCGGCGAGCACGGCAGCCGCTTGTCGGGCGGTCAGCGCGCGTTCCTCACGCTCGCCCGCGCGTTCGTTCATCCGGCCAAGTTGGTGTTCCTCGACGAGCCCACCGGGGCGATGGACAGCCAGACCGAGAAACTATTCGTCGACCGGTTGTCCCAATCGCTGACACCCGACCAGACTTTGGTCATTTCGACCCATCGGCCCGCCCTGTTTTCGCTCTGTAACCGCTTGATCGTTCTCGACAACGGGCGCATTGTCGCGGACGGGCCGCGAGATCAGATCATCGCCACCGCCGGAGTCGGCTTGAAGCCCTGAAAACCGATGTCAAACGCCACCGTCCTCGACCTTGGATTCGATCCCCGCTTCGCGCCCGCGCCGTTGCGTTCGACGGTTTCGCCGCGGCTCGCGTGGACGCTGGCGGTGACCGTCGTCGTCCTGCTCGGGATCGCGCAGATCGCTGTGGGGCCCGGCTTTAGCCGCGTCTTCGAAGCGCTCGGCTGGGCGGCGCCGGCGCGCGCCGAGGCGACCATCCGCGTCAGCCTCGAAGCCAAGCGCGCGGTCGCCGGTCTGGTCGAGGGCCAGCAGGCCGAGATCGTCGTCCAAGGCGAACTGGCCCAGCAACGCAACGCGCTGATCCCGGTCTCGCGCCTGCCGCTCGAGCCCGCCCGCGCGTTCCTGCTGGCCGGCGCCGCCAAGGGCGAGGGCGCTTATGGCAACGCGCTGACCTGCCTGACTCAGGCGGTCTATTACGAAGCGGGCTACGAGCCCGCCGCGGGCAGGCGCGCGGTGGCACAGGTGATCCTCAACCGGATGCGCCACCCGGCTTACCCCAAGTCGGTCTGCGGCGTGGTCTACCAGGGGTCCGAGCGGCGCACCGGGTGCCAGTTCAGCTTCACCTGCGACGGATCGTTGCTGCGCTCGCCGGGCGCGGCGGCATGGCGCGACGCGGCGGCGGTGGCCAAGGCCGCGCTCGCCGGGCACGTCGAGCCGGGGGTCGGCACCGCGACGCATTACCACGCCGACTACGTGCTGCCGAAATGGGCGTTCAACCTCGCCAAGATCGAGCAGATCGGCGCGCACATCTTCTATCGCTTCCCCGGCGGCTGGGGCAAGGCGGGTGCGTTCAGCGGCGGCTACAGCGGGGTCGAGCGGATCCCCGCGATCGATTACGCGGCGCTCAGCGCCCGGCTCGCGGGCGCGGACGACGCCGGGCTTCCCGCCGACATTCGCATCGACGGCCTCAGCGTCGCGCCCGACGTCACCGATCGCCATACCGCGAGCGACGTCGGCGGGCGGATCAACGTCACCAAGCTGTGGCGGCTGTCGATCCCCGATCCGACGCAGGCGAGCAGCCGTTACCGCTCGACCGTCGAGGATCACGGCGGCGATGATGTGGCCGGGCCCGACATCGAGGTCTCCGACGGGCCGATCCCGGTGTCGAACTCGGCCTCCAGCGCGGTGCAGTGAATGCAGCGTTGGATTGCCGCGTGGGATGAGTGGGACGCCAACCGCAAGCTGATCGCGGTGAGCGCCGCGGGCCTGCTCGCGCTGATCCTGTGGGCGGCGTTCGCGCGGGTTGATGAGGTCACCCGCGGGATGGGCAAGGTCATTCCGTCGAGCAAGGTCCAGCTGGTCCAGGCGGCCGAACCCGCGACCGTCGCGCAGATCCTCGTCCGGCCCGGGCAGACGGTCAAGCGCGGTCAGCTGCTCGTCCGGCTCGACGATTCGCAATCGTCGTCGGCGCTCGGGCAGCTCGAGACCGAGAACGAGCGGCTTTCGGCGCGCGCCGCGCGGTTGGCGAGCGAGGGCGGGACGGGCGGCGGCGGCACGCTCGACGCCGACGAGCGCGCGCTCCAGGCCATGCGCCAGGCGACCGCGCGCAGCCGCCAGGGCGCGCTCGCCGCCGCGGTCGAGCAGCGCCGCCGCGACTTGTCCGAAGGCCAGGCCACCGCCGCCTCGCTCGAATCGAGCGTCCGGCTCGCGCAGGACCAGGTCAACATGCTCGCGCCTTTGGCGGCCAAGGGCATCGTCCCCCAGACCGAGCTGATCAGCGCGCAGCGCGAGCTGGTCGATACCCAAGGCCGCCTCGCCGCCGCGCGCCAAGGCATCGGCCGCGCCTCGGCTGCGATCCAGGAAGCGCAGTCGCAGCTTTCCGAGGCGCGCTTCGACTTTCGCCAACAGGCCTTGAACGAGCGCAGCGAAGTCACCACCAAGATCGCGGTCAACGAGCAGTCGATCCGCGGCGCTTCCGCCCGGCTCGAGCGCGGCGAGCTGCGCGCACCGACCGCGGGGATCGTCAACGACGTCCAGGTGACCACCGTGGGCGGGTTCGTCCAGGCGGGCGAGAAGATCATGCAGATCGTGCCGATCGGCGACAAGCTGCTGGTCGAGGCGCGGGTCAAGCCGAGCGACATCGCCTTCATCAAGGTCGGCGACCGCGCCAACGTCAAGGTCACCGCCTATGACTTCTCAGTCTACGGGGGGCTACCCGGCCGGGTGCGCCAAATCAGCGCGGATTCGATCTACGACGAGGCCGAGCGCGAGGCATACTACATCGTCCAGGTCGAGACCGACCGGGCCTACATCGTCTCGCGCGGTCAGCGGCTGCCGATCGTCCCGGGGATGATCTGCGATGTCGAGATCATCACCGGCAGCAAGAGCGTGCTGACCTATCTGATGAAACCGGTGCTCAAGGCCTTCGGCGAGGCGATGACCGAGCGTTAAGCCTTAATACCCGTGCAACCACTTCTTGTCGGCGCTGTACGACAGGATCGGCCGGTATTCGTTGGCCGCATTGCCGTCGAGCAGGCGGTCGGTGGCGTTGTCGAGCAGCCAGTGCCGGCCGTCGAGCTTGACCACCAGCAGCGCGTGGTCGGCGTTGCGCGCGAGGTCGCGCGCGATCGTCAGGAACATCGCCTCGCGCGGCACTCCCATCGCGGCGAGCAGCGCCATCTTGGCGATCGCGATGTCCTCGCAGTCGCCCGCGCCGCGGCGCAGCGTGGTCCGCGCGCCAGCCCAGTAGTCGGCCTTGCCGTAAAGCTGGCGGTCCTCGACGTAGCGGATGCGGTGATTGGCCCAGGCGTTGACGCTGGCGAGCAGCGGCTCGCCCGAGACGCGGCCGAGGCCGGCGACGCTGCTCGACAGCGTCTCGCGCCGCACGCGGCTCCACTGCGCGTCGAAGCTGGTCTTGCGCACCGGCAGGCGCTTGCTGGCGAGGAAATCGTCGCTGCCGAAGGCGTCCGTCCCACGCCCCGGGCGGAGCGCCGCGAGTTCGGCCCGCGGAACGATGAACATCGAACATTCGCCGCCGCTGCGCGGGACCACGCCGTTGCCCGGAAGCTCCGCCACGGCGAGCTGCACCGGCGCAGCGCCGGCTTGCTGCAATCGCATCGCCTCGAGCGCGCTGACCTGGCCGCCGAGGATCGCCGAGGCCTTGCTCGTCGAAATTGGAGTTTCGGTGCGAAGGGTCCCGTAAGCGGGCATCGTCGGCGCCGCGCAGCGCCCTTGCTCGAGCGCGGCGGCGGCCGAGAGCGCCAGCGGCAACGCGCCGAGCCCGACGTTCGCCTGCGCCGTCGCGGGGACCGCGCACAGCGCCAGCGCGCCGAGCGCCCGGCGGCGGATCGAGAGACGGCTTGCCATGCCGCGCTTGTCGCAAACCCGCCTCAAGGCGAGGTGGACCAGCGTGGTTAACGCGAGGCCTTGGGCCGGTAACGCTTGTTGGTGCCCCCGCGCATCCGGTCAGCCTTGCGAAAGCTGCGCCGCGCCACACATAACAGCGATGGACGGGCTCTTCGACTTGCCGTGGCTGGCCGCGCTGCTTCGCTCGCCGCTGCTGGCGGCGGCGCTGATCGCGATGGCGTGCGCGTTCGTCGGCAGCCTCGTCGCGCGCTCGCTGCCGCGCGGCGGGCGGATCCTGCGGCTCGGCGGCAACCTCGCGCTCGCCGCGGTGCTGGTGCTGACCGCGGCGCAGTTCGCCCGGGTCAGCAACCCCTCGCTCGAGCTGGCGCTGCCCCGCCTGGGGCTGCCCGCGCAGACCGTCGAAGGCGCCGAGACGCACGTCACGATGGCCGAGGACGGGCATTTCTGGATCGAGGCGCTGGTCAACGGCGAGCCGCGGCGCTTCCTTGTCGATACCGGCGCGACGCTTACCGCGGTGTCGGTCGAGTTCGCCGCGGCGAGCGGGGTCGAGCCGACCGCGGGGCGGATGCCGGTGCAGCTGCGCACCGCCAACGGCTCGATGCCCGCGAACCTCGCGACGATCGACCGCCTCGCTTTCGGCAACATCGTCGCGCGCGATCTCGACGCGGTGATCGCGCCGGGGATCGGCGACATGAACGTGCTGGGGATGAACTTCCTGTCGCGGCTCAAGTCGTGGCGGGTCGAGGACGGCGAGCTGATCCTCGTGCCCCACCACCCGCAGGCAACGCCCGCCTCCTGACCTTGCGCGCCGCGCGGCACCCGCATAAGTCCAGGCCTTCGGTCGGACGGAGAGCGCGCGATGCCGGGGGTATGGTTCGACGAGCTTGAGCTCGGGCAACGCTTCGAGCACCCGATCCGCCGCACGGTAACCGAAACCGACAACGTGCTGTTCAGCGCGATTACGCACAATCCGGCCGCGCTCCACCTCGACGAGGAGTACATGAAGGGCACCGAGTTCGGGAGCCGAATCGTCAACTCGTGCTTCACGCTGGGGCTGATGGTCGGAATCTCGGTCGGCGACACCACGCTCGGCACCGCGGTCGCCAACCTCGGGTGGGACGAGGTGCGCTTTCCCAAGCCGCTGTTCCACGGCGACACCGTCAACGTGACGAGCGAAGTGATCGAGCTGCGCGAATCGAAATCGCGCCCCGAGGCGGGGATCGTCACCTTCCTCCACCAGGCGTTCAACCAGCGCGGCGAGCTCGTCGCCTCGTGCAAGCGTTCGGGGCTCCAGCGCAAGCGGCCCGCCGGGTGACACAGGGCGACACGGTGTCACCCATGTGTCACCCGCCTTTTCGGAGCCAAAACTCGCGGATTTGCGCGCGTCTCTTGCCATAAGCGCGCCCGAGGGTGACGGGTGACACATCGCGGGCGAACCGGGCTCACTGGCCGCGCTCACTTGTCCTTGCCGAACGCGGCGCGGGCTTCGACGTGGTCGAGCGCGTGGCGCTTCTCGAGCTGGCCGATCGCGGTCGCATCGTCCTGTCGCAGCGGCTCGCCGTGGTCGTCGACCCAGCGCGCGTCGCCCTGCTCGACCATCTCGAGCAACCGGTCCCACCGCTCCGACCAGAACTCGGCCGCGGCGGTGTAGCGCCCGAGCCGCTGCGCCCCATCGCGTTGCGGCGCGCGAGGAACCAGATCGTCAGCCGCTCGTCGAAATGGCGCCGCGTGCCGATCTGCTCGCCGTTGAAGTACACCGGCACCTCGACCCCGTGCAGCGCGCGCTCGAGCGCGGCTTGGTGCAGCGCGTCGTAGCCGTGCTGGAACGCCGCTTCCCAGGCGATGTCGAACGGCTCCCCTTTCAGGCGGTTGCGCAGCTTGTAGGCCGACTGCCAGCTCATCCCCACCGCGCGCGCGGCCGACGCAACGCACTGCGTCGCGCCGAGCATGCGCAGGAACTCGGCCATCTTGGGCTTGTTCCAGCGGTCCTCGACGGCGACGAAGGGGAGCGCCGGCGGCGCGGGGCTGCCGCGGCTGCAGGGTGCGGAGTCCTCGGCCGGCGCGGCAGAGGACGGGGCGGAGCGGGGAGGGGGCGTGCTCATCGGACAGTATGAGCCAGATTTTGCGGGAATAGGACAGAGGAAAGTGGGGCTAACTTAGTCAGTCTGGAATTCACCCTTTCATTGCGTCTGGCTTGAGGAGGCTCGGTGCCGGTCTCGCCACGCGATAACGAGAGTCACGATTTAAACCCCCTCAAACCCGCTCCCCCTCCCGCGCCTCGACCTTGTCCTGCGTGTTGGTCTCGAAATCCAAAGCCTCGTGCCGCTCCCTTAGCTGGCTTTCGGGCTTGCCCTGGGCGCGGTTGACCATGCGGCCGCGCTGGACGGCGGGGCGTTCCGCTACTCGGTCCACCCAGCGGCCGAAGTGCTCGTATTCGTGGATGGCGAGGAATTCGGCCGCTTCGTAGCCGTTCGACTTGCCGAGCATCCCGTACCACGGCCAGATCGCCATGTCGGCGATCGTGTACTCGCTTCCGGCCATGAACTCGTGGCTCGCCAGGTGGGTGTCGAGGACGTGGAGCTGGCGCTTCACTTCCATCGCGAAACGGTCGATCGCGTACTGGATCTTGAACGGGGCGTAGGCGTAGAAGTGGCCGAACCCGCCGCCGAGATAAGGCGCGGCGCCCATCTGCCACATCAGCCAGTTCATCGTTTCGGCGCGCGCGGCGCGGCTCGTCGGGAGGAACGCGCCGAACTTCTCGGCGAGGTAGAACAGGATCGAGCCGCTCTCGAACAGCCGCACCGGCGGGTCCTCGCTGCGGTCGAGCAGCGCCGGGATCTTCGAGTTGGGGTTGACGCTCACGAACCCGCTGCCGAACTGGTCGCCGTCGCGGATGTTGATCAGCCAGGCGTCGTACTCGGCGCCCGCATGGCCGGCCGCGAGCAGCTCCTCGAGCAGGATCGTCACCTTCACCCCGTTGGGGGTGCCGAGCGAGTAGAGCTGCAAGGGGTGCCGCCCGACGGGCAGCTCCTTGTCGTGCGTCGCGCCCGAGACCGGGCGGTTGATCGCCGCGAACGCGCCGCCGTTGGCCTTGTCCCAGGTCCACACCTTGGGGGGCTCGTAGTCGGCCGGATGGTTCGGGGGCGGGGGAGGGGTCTCGTCGTCGGCCATCGTCATGTCGCCTTCTTAACCGCGGGCTTGGCCCGGGCGGTGCCTTCGAGTTCCTTGTCCTCGTTGGCGCGCTGGATCACCCACATCCGGATCGCCTCGATCTGCGCCGGGGTGAACTGGCCCTTCCACGCGACCATGCCGTTGTCCTTGAGCAGCCCGTCGTGGACGATCTGCTGCCACAGCTTGGGATTGCCGAGCGCCACCGAGTAGCGGATGTCGGGGTTGAGGCTGCCCGCGACCGCGGCGTTGCCGTGGCACACCGAGCACGAGTTGGTATAGGCCTTGGCCCCGGCGACCAGCTGCGCCGAGCTTCCCGAGGGCGGCGGCGGATCGAGCACCTTGGCCGATTGCGGCGGCGGCGGCGGCAGCTTGGCCGCGCCGCCGAG
>DATLDS010000106.1:0-2010 GCA_035525735.1 Novosphingobium sp. | reverse complement strand
GATCGTCACCTCGGGAATGACGAGGCGCGCCACCGCGCCCGCGGCGACGCGCGCCGCGGTCTCGCGCGCCGACGAGCGCCCGCCGCCGCGCGGATCGCGCAATCCGTACTTGGCGTCGTAGGCATAGTCGGCGTGGCCGGGACGATAGGCCTTGGCCAACTCGGTGTAGTCTTTCGAGCGCTGGTCGACGTTGTCGATGTGCAGCGCGATCGGAGTGCCGGTGGTCCTGCCCTCGTACACCCCCGAGAGGATTCGCACCGCGTCGGGCTCGCGCCGCAGCGTGGTGAAGCGCGACTGGCCAGGGCGGCGCGCGTCGAGGAACGGCTGGATCTGCGCCTCGCTCAGCGCGAGCCCTGGCGGGCACCCGTCGACCACCGCGCCCAGCGCCGGCCCGTGGCTCTCGCCCCAGGTGGTGTAGCGCAGCACGTGGCCGAAAGTGTTGAAGCTCATCGCGCCGGCTTTTGGCCGCTGTGCGCGAAAAGTCCAGCCATGCCGCCGCCGTGGAGGCGCGGCGCATCAAAGGCAGCGCATCAGCCGGGGCGCGGCGTCCTTGCGCAAGCGGAACGGGCCGAGCGTGGTATCGCGGTCGGGCACGGCGATGCGCAACTCCATCGCGCCTCCGGCGATCGTGCCCGCATAGTTCGCCCGATAGCGCGGCGGTGCTTCACCGATCCGGTCGGGGCCGCCGTGACCCGGGGAATGCGTTCCGCTCGCCGCGAACCGCCCGCCGCGATCGGGCGCGAGCGGCCCGTCGATCGTCCCGGCGGCGCAGTCGTAAGCCAGCCGCCCGCCCGTCGGCGTGAGCTCGAGGCCGATGTGCTCGCCGCCCCAGTTCCCGAGCAAGGCCGCGCCGGGCGTCGGGGGTGTCGCGCAGCCGGCGGTCAGGGACGCGGCGATGGAGGCAAGCATGAGGCGCATGATGCAGGCTTGGTCCGAACCCTCGCGGCGGACGATCGTTCCGCGCGCGAAGGCTGGCGGCGCGGTCCGCGCTGGGTTAGCAGCGCAACCATGTTCCTCGTCGTCTTCCGCAACCGCAAGCGCGCCGACATCGACACCGCCGCGTACGACGCCGAGGCGGCGCGGATGGAGGCGCTGGCGCGGGAACAACCGGGCTATCGCGCGTTCAAGAGCTATGCGGCGGACGATGGCGAAGTGATCGCGCTGAGCGAATGGGACGACGAGGCTTCGGCGCGGGCGTGGGGCCGGGTCGCCGAGCACGCCGCCGCGCAAGGCCGCGGGCGCTCAGCGTATTATCAAGAGTACACGCTGTTCGCCTGTCCCGATCCGCGCATCCACAGCTTCGAGCGAGACGCTTAAGGAACTTTGGTCATGAGCATCACGGTCTACGGCATCCCCAATTGCGATACGGTCAGGAAGGCGCGCGGGTGGCTCGACGGGCTCGGTCTCGACTACGCGTTCCACGACTACAAGAAGCAGGGGATTGCGCCCGAGAAGCTGGCCGAATGGGTCGACGCGCGCGGCTGGGAAGCGATCCTCAACCGCAAGGGCCCGACTTTCCGCAAGCTCGGCGACGATGACCGCAACGACCTCGACGCCGATAAAGCGGTGCGGGTGATGGCCGCGCATACCTCGGCGATTCGGCGGCCGATTGTCGAATACGACCACGAGGACGGCGGCGGTCTGTTGGTCGGCTTCGACGTCCAGGAATGGTCGACCGCGCTCGGCGGAGCGCTGACCTGAGCGCGCTTTCCCGATGAACGCGCTGGAATGGCTCGCCGCGGCGCTCGGCGTCGCCAACATCGCGCTGCTCGTGCGCCGCTCGGTGTGGAACTATCCGTTCGGGATGGCGATGGTCGCGCTGTACGGCGCGGTGTTCTGGCAGGCGCGGCTGTATGCCGAGGCGGGCCTGCAGGCGTTCTTCTTCGCCGCACAGGCTTGGGGCTGGTGGCTGTGGGTGCGGGTCGGCCGCGACGACGATCGCGTCCCCGTGCGCTGGCTCGACGGGCCGAGCCGCGCGGTGTGGGCGGTGGTCACGGCCGCGCTCAGCCT
>DATLDS010000103.1:0-4105 GCA_035525735.1 Novosphingobium sp. | reverse complement strand
CGAATAGCGGTCGAGGCTCTCGCCGGCGAGCTTGCTTGCCGCGTCGCCTTTGGGCCGGGGCAGATCGTCTTCCATCGCCGGGCAATGTCCCGCGATGGGCGGTTGCTGTCAATCGGGCGCGCCGCTAGGCAGCGGGAGTGTGGCGGGAGCGCCACATGAGGGGCCAAACGATAGGGGTGCGAATGGCGGAAATCCCGGCCGAAATGACCGCCGTCGGATTTGCCGAGCCGGGCCCGCCCGAGGTGCTCCAGCCCCAGTCGCTCGACACCCCGCGGCCCGGCCCCGGCCAAGTTCTGATCCGCGTCGCTTACGCCGGGGTCAACCGGCCCGACGTGATCCAGCGCCAGGGTTTCTATCCCGCGCCGCCGGGGGCCTCGCCCATCCCCGGGCTCGAGGTCGCCGGCCAGATCGTCGCCGCCGGCCCGGGCGTGACGATTCCTCTGATCGGAGCCACGGTCTGCGCGCTTGTTTCGGGCGGGGGCTATGCCGAGTTCTGCCTGGCCGAAGCCGGGCATTGCCTGCCCGTCCCCGAGGGCCTCCCACTCGACCAGGCCGCGGCGCTGCCCGAGACGCTGTTCACCGTCTGGCACAACGTGTTCGCGCGCGGCTTCGCGCGCGACGGCGAGACGATCCTGGTCCATGGCGGGACCAGCGGGATCGGCCAGATGGCGATCCAACTCGGCCGCGCGTTCGGGCTGACCGTGCTAGTGACCTGCGGCGGGCCCGACAAGTGCGCCGCGGCGCGCGAGATCGGCGCGGCGCTGGCGATCGACTACAAGGCCGAGGACTTCGTCGAGGCGGCGCTGGGCTTCACCAAGGGCAAGGGAGTCGACCTGGTGCTCGACATGGTCGCGGGCGACTATGTCATGCGCAACCTCAAGTGCCTCGCCGACGACGGCCGCCACGTCACGATCGCGGTCCAGGGCGGGGTCCGCGCCGAGCTCAACATGGCCGAAGTGATGCGCCGCCGCCTGATGCTGACCGGCTCGACGCTGCGCCCGCGGCCCGACGCGTTCAAGACGCTGCTCGCCGGCGAGATCGCCGAGCACGCCTGGCCGCTGGTCGCCGACGGCACGGTGCGCCCGGTGATGGACCGGACGTTTCCGCTGACCGCCGCCGCCGCCGCGCACGCCCGGATGGAAGCCGGCGCGCACATCGGCAAGATCGTGCTGGAGGTGACGTCGGCGTGACCGGACTCGTCCTCCACCAGGACCCGCGCAGCGGCAATTGCTACAAGATCGCGTTGACCGCGGCGTTGCTGGGAACGCCGTTGGAAATCCGCGACTACGATATTATGGCGGGCGAAACGCGCACGCCCGGGTTTCTCGCCTCGGTCAATGCCAACGGGCGCATCCCGGTGCTCCAGATCGGCGACAAGTTTCTGCCCGAGAGCAACGCGGCGTGCTGGTACCTGGCGGAGGGCAGCTCGCTGATCCCTACCGATCGGTTCGACCAGGCCGACGTGCTGCGCTGGATGTTCTTCGAGCAATACAATCACGAGCCCAACGTCGCGACGCTGCGCTTTTGGCTGCGCTTCATCGGACAGGACAAGCTCGATCCGGCACAAGCCGCGCAGATTGCCGCCAAGCGCGCCGCGGGCGAGGCTGCGCTCAGGCTGATGGACGACCGCCTGGCGGGGCGCGACTGGTTCGTCGGCACGGGCGCGACGCTCGCCGACATCGCGCTGTTCGCTTATACCCACGTCGCCGAACAGGGTTGCTTCGCGCTCGACGACTATCCGGCGGTGCAGCGCTGGATCGCGCGGGTGCGCGGCTTGCCGGGATTCATCGCGATGGCCGACTAGCGGCGGACTGAAGCCTTGCCGATCCGCGGCGTATGGCTTACATCGCGCTCCGACGGCCGCTCCGAAAGGGGCGGCCCTATTCATATTCGATTCCCGGAGCAAACCGACGTGACCCAGCAAGCCGCCCCGCTGATGCCGCATGCGACGGCCTCGTGGCTGGTCGACAACACCGGCCTGACTTTCGAACAGATCGCCGAGTTCTGCGGCCTCCACATCCTCGAGGTCCAGGCGATGGCCGACGACCTCGCGGGCTCGAAGTACACCGGGCGCGACCCGGTCCACGCCGGCGAGCTGACCAACGACGAGATCGAGCGCGGCCAGGCCGATACCAATTACAGCCTCAGGATGCAGAAGGCGCCGGTCCAGGTCACCCGCACCAAGGGGCCGCGCTATACCCCGGTTTCGAAGCGTCAGGACAAGCCCGACGGGATCGCCTGGATCCTGCGCAACCACCCGGAAATCTCGGACGCGCAGATCGGCAAGCTGATCGGCACCACGCGCAACACGATCGCCGCGATCCGCGACCGCAGCCACTGGAACATCTCGAACATCAACCCCAAGGACCCGGTCACGGTCGGGCTGTGCTCGCAGCGCGAGCTCGACGCGATCGTCGCGCGCGCAGCCAAGAAGGCGGGGCTCGAGGAAGACCAGGCGACGCGCGACGCGCGGCTGGGCGACGATCGCGACGCGCTGATCGAGGAATTGCGCGCCGAGCGCGAGGTCAACGTCGCAGCCGCGGCCGCGGCCGCGCAGGAAGCCGAAGCCGCCGCGTGGCTCGAGGGGCGCAAAGCCGAAGGCGTCAGCGACTCCTGATTCCGCCTAGCGGCGGTGCGCGCTGGTACCGCAAGCCTTCGACGGATGTCGAAGGCGCTCCAAACTAAGCTGCCTGGAGGAACGGGCGCGGGTTGACCGCGTGGTCGTTGATCCGCACTTCGAAATGGAGGTGGGGCCCGGTCGAGCGGCCGGTGTTCCCGATCGCGGCGACGACCTGGCCCGCGGCGACCTTTTCGCCCACTCGCGCCTTGAACGCCGACAAGTGCGCGTAGCGCGTGACCATGCCGTTGCCGTGGCTGATCTCGAGGCAGTTGCCGTAGCCCGACTTGACCCCGGCGAACGACACGCTGCCGTCGGCGGCGGCGTGGACCGGCGCGCCGATCGGCCCGCGGAAGTCGAGCCCCGAATGCATCGCCGCCTCGCCGGTGATCGGATCGCTGCGATAGCCGAAGCCAGACGAGATGAACTCGAGGCTGGCGGGCAGATGGCTGGGGATCGCCTCGAGCCCATGCTCGAGCGCGCTCAGCCTGGTCAGGCTCACGCCGAGACGGGCGAACGCCGAGCCCGGCGCCTCGTCGCGTCCGGCGAGCGCGAGCAGCGGCCCGCCCTGACCGAGCCGGTCGCCGCGGTGGGCCGCGAGCAAGCGGGGGTTGAGCCCGACCCGGCGGATCGCGCGCTCGGCGCTCGCCGCACGCGCGTCGGTCAGCTCCGTCAAGCGCTCGGCGAGCGCGAGCTGGCGCGATTCGATCTCGGCGAGGCCGAGCGTGCGGGGAAACAGCGCGCCGATCGTCTTGACCCCGCCGCTGTCGATCGCGGCGGCGGGCGTGACCGCCGCATCGCCGAGCTCGCCCAGCCGTGTCTCGACCACGGCTTCGAGGAAACGTTGCCGGCTCGCCAGCTTGTCGGCGCCGTCGCGATAAGCCGCAACGCGGGCCTCGGCGCCCGCGACCCGGGCTTCGCGCGCCAGCAGCGCGGCGCGCTCGGCGCTGCTTTCGAACTGCGTGGCGAGCATCACCGTCATCGTCGTGAGCCACGCGAGCGCGACCGCGCTCACGATCGCCGCCGCGGTCGCCTGGAGCTTGCCCGAGACTGTGATGAAGCGCAGCCGGCCGTGCGAGCGCACGATGAACTCGCGCTCCGGGAACCAGTTGCGCAGACGGGCCGTCCACCCGTCGCGCATGATCGTCAGCAAAACTCGACCCACCCTTTGTTGGCTTGGAGCGCCGCTTACATAAGTGAAGGTTGGCCGTCGAATCGGGGAGGCCCGACTCGGGGCAGGCCGGGGGAGTCGCGCGGTGAGTTGCGCAAATCGGCAATTTTATTTGCAGAGCGCGGGAACGAATTTCGAAATCGGCGAATCGTTCCGGGCCCCGCGTTTTTCCGCGTGTGACAAGCGCGGCGCGCGGTGTTAGCGCCGCCGGATGCTCGCGCAGCCGCAGATTTCCGCCGCACCGGCGACCGAACTGATCTCAGCGATGGCGCGCTCGGGGCGGGCGGCGCAGCGCGAGCTGGCGCGGATGAGCGATC